>CAMUQM010000017.1 GCA_947095945.1 uncultured Prevotella sp. | reverse complement strand
CAGTCTTGCAGTTGCTCTGCAAGGTCGGTAATAATCAAGTTGTCGTTATCCCAACCTAAACGAGTCTTCACTGTGACAGGTGTGTTGACAGCCTTCACCACCTCTCGTGTGATATCAAGTAGCAGTGGGATGTTCTTCAACATACCAGATCCAGCACCTTTGTTTGCCACCTTCTTCACCGGACAACCAAAATTGATATCTATCACATCGGGCTTTACCTGTTCTACAATCTTAGCTGCTTCAACCATCGAAGCTACATCTCTGCCGTATATCTGTATGCCTACAGGGCGCTCACTATCGTCAATGACTAACTTTGCAAGTGTTGACTTGATACTACGGATGACTGCATCAGCCGACACAAACTCCGTATATACCATGGCAGCACCGAAGCGTTTGCACATCTTTCGGAAGCCAATATCCGTCACATCTTCCATCGGAGCCAAGAACAACGGGCGTTCCCCCAAATCTATTGTTCCTATTTTCATGGGTGCAAAGGTAAGGAAAAGGGTTTGAATAGTAAGTAGGTAAGTAGGGAAAAAAGTAAAAGGAAGGAAAAGAAAAGGAGTGTTTTTCATTCTTAAATATTTTGTAGTACACGAAAGTTATGCTATTTTTGCAATATAAAGTTCATGAAGTTATGGCTGATCAATACAAAATACCCTATTTGAACGCTGTTATCAGAACGTTTGGTAATCGCTTTGACTTGACGGTACAGCAAGCTTTCCGCTATCTTTATAACTTTAAAGGAATCCGCTTTCTTTTAGAGTATTATGACGTGGAACATACGTTGTCTATAGAAGATACGGTAGATGACCTTATTAAAGTCTGTCAAAAGAATGGAGGAGAATTGGCATGAGACTCTATCATGGTACTAATACGGATTTTTCAGAGATTGATCTTACAAAGTCTTTCCCACTAAAAGACTTTGGGCAAGGCTTTTATTTGACGGCAATACGTGAGCAAGCAGAACGAATGGCGAAACGAAAACAAGAAGCACTGGGGGGCAAAGCCATTGTACAAGAGTATGAATTTGATGAGGGTGTCTTGCATAAAGGTGATTTGAAAGCGCTTGTTTTTGAAGGAACTACCCCAGAGTGGGCAACATTTATCTTTAGTAATAGGTCAAGAAATAAAAACTATCGGCATGATTATGATATCGTTGTCGGACCTATAGCAGATGATGGAGTAGCCTTTCTTATTAACCAATACACGATGGGAGCAGTCACTTTAGCACAGTTTACTCGGATGCTTAAGTTTAAAAAACTCAGTAATCAGTATTTTTTCGGAACTGAAAAGGCAGTAAAACAATTAAGAAGAATAAAGTAATGACTCAACAAGAAAGATTTAATCACCTTGTCAATTTCACGATTGATGAGCTGACAACTTACCTTATAGAAGACTTCCATTTGGATACGGCAGAAGCTTTGAATATTGTTTATTCTTCAAAGACACTTGAACTTCTGCAGAACAAACGGACGGGGCTTTATGACCAAAGTCCGGGCTATGTGTATCATTTGCTCAAACATGAGTATAAGACTGGGCAGTTACCGCAAGTCAACTAATCTTCATGAAAACTAATCTTTAAATTTCCTCTATAAGCATCTTTGCAACCCAGTTGCAAAACATAATTTTTATCTTTGCAGCAGAATATTAATGCAGTAACAGGTTTAAGATTATGAAAAAGAAACTTATAAGAATCATTCTTACGGCTGTACTCCTTGCTGGAGCATGGCTTGTTGAGCATTTCTCAGCACTTCCAATGTGGCAGGTGCTGCTTGTTTATTTGGTTCCATATCTGGTTATCAGCTATGATGTATTAGGTGAAGCGGTTGAAGGTATTATGGAGGGTGACCCTTTTGACGAGAACTTCCTTATGAGTATAGCGACTATTGGAGCATTACTTATCGGATTCCTACCCAATGCCGAACCACAGTTTATCGAGGGAGTCTTCGTGATGTTGTTCTTCCAGTTGGGCGAACTCTTTGAGCATTATGCGGAAGACAAGGCGCGCGACTCTATCTCTGAACTGATGGATATCCGTCCCGATGTAGCTAATGTAGAGCGAAATGGAACGGTAGAGAGTGTTAGTCCTGAGGACGTTAAGCTCGGTGAGACATTAATTGTTAAGCCCGGTGAGAAGATACCATTGGATGGAAAGGTGCTTGAGGGAACTTCCAGTCTTAATACTGTAGCCCTGACAGGTGAGAGTATGCCACGTGATGTAAGTGCAGGTGTGGAGGTTATCTCTGGTTGTGTCAATCTTTCGGGTGTTTTGAAGGTGCAAGCAGAAAAGCCTTATAGTGAGTCTACGGCTGCAAAGATTATACAACTCGTTGAGGAAGCAGGCGATAACAAGTCACGTAGCGAGTCGTTCATTCGTCGTTTTGCACGTGTCTATACGCCTATTGTGGTGATTGCAGCTCTTGCCTTAGCCGTTATTCCTCCATTCTTCTACGATAGTTACGCACCAGCTTTCAGTGTTTGGCTCTATCGTGCACTGACCTTCTTGGTCGTAAGTTGCCCATGTGCTTTGGTTATCTCTATTCCGCTTACCTTCTTTGCGGGTATCGGTGGTGCATCCCATAAAGGTATCCTCATCAAGGGTGGCAACTATATGGATGCCTTGGCAAAGCTCTCTACGGTGGTATTCGATAAGACAGGAACATTGACACGTGGTACTTTTGATGTTGAGGCTATCCACCCAGAGTGTCTCTCTGAGCAGGAGTTGCTTCATTTAGCAGCCCATGTTGAACGTTATTCTACCCATCCAATCGCCCTTGCCCTCCGTATGGCATATACGGATGAAAGGGATAACTGTACTGTTGAAGATATACAAGAAACAGCGGGACAGGGTATTACGGCTACTGTTAATAATAAGAAAGTAAGTGTTGGTAACGACCGATTGATGGCTACACTTGGTATCACAAATCCTACCTGCGAACGTTGTGCAAGCCATGCGGGAACGATAGTTCATGTCGCTGTTGAGGGTGAATATGCAGGTCATATTGTTATATCTGACCAGCTGAAGGATGATGCTGTAAAGGCGATAGAGGCCTTGAAGCACTTGGGGGTTAGTAAGACTGTTATGTTGACTGGCGACAAGAGGGAAGTTGCTAAGCAGGTTGCTGAGCAGACAAAGGTGACGGAATACTATGCCGAACTGCTCCCTGCTGACAAGGTAAGCCATGTTGAACGCCTCATTAAGGAGAAGAATACAGATGAAGCAATAGCCTTTGTTGGTGATGGAATCAATGATGCGCCTGTGTTGGCACGTGCTGATGTGGGTATTGCTATGGGTGGATTGGGTAGTGATGCTGCCATCGAAGCAGCCGATGTCGTACTGATGGACGATAAACCTTCAAAGATAGCGCTTGCTATTGAACTCTCACGTCGCACTATCTTTATAGCGAAAGAGAACGCATGGTTCGCTATCGGTATTAAAGTTGCCGTCCTTCTTCTTGCCACATTGGGCATCGCAAACATGGGATTAGCCGTCTTTGCTGACGTTGGTGTAATGGTTCTTGCTGTTCTAAATGCGATGCGTGCAAGGTAAGAATAAGCTATAGTGCGATTTATTTTCATGAAAATAAATCGCACATAAAGCACACTTTTCTTATAAAAGAAAGGTATACATCACTTTACTGTAATGCTACAGAGACAGTGTTAACCCACTACTTTCATCATAGATGGGAGTGATTCAATAGATTTCTCCATCAAACTTATTTGCTAATAGCTCTTCTCGAAGCCGTTGAAGTTCGCGCCTTGGAGAGGTTCCACCGATGAAGATTGTGACACGTTTTCCATTCTTTGTTTCCACGACAACAGCAAAGTTGTTATTGATTGATATAGTCTGATTTAGCTTTATCCTAACGATATCTTTTATACGGGTAGGGCGAGGAGGCTTAATCAGTGCTATACGTCCCTGTTGGAAACTGGCATAAAGGTAGCCATCAACTATCGTAAAACTCTTTATAATACTCTTTGGAGGGTTGAGTGCAATCCGAGCAACAAAGAAGAGAACTACCAATATAAAGAGTAGAATGGAAAGGACCACAAGATAGGTTTCACCTTTTGTCATAGGTCTAAGAGAGTTCTTACTTATATATAATCGGTGAAAAAGTTGTTTATCTGCGGATATTCCACATCGGAGTTTCACCACCTCCGAAGAGAACATCTATGTTAGCACCATTCTTCTTCTCAATAACATCCCATGCACGCAACTGAATAAACTGTGATGGAGAGAGGTTCAACTCTGTCATATAAGCCTTGTCAGCCACCGCCTTATTACGCTCAGCCTTAGCACGTGCAAGTTCCATCTCAGCACGTTTCTCCTGTGTCTGCTTAGCCTGAATACTTGCAGCAGTCTTGTTCATTTCCTCCAACTGCTCCTTGTTAGGCATTACACGGTCGGTAATTACCTGCTGAATGTCAATAGGGAAGTTTGCTTTTTTTGATAAAGAAGCAACATATTGACGCATAGACTGCTTGATACGGTCATCAAACTTAGCAAGCACCTCACGGTTACTCATCAAGTCAAATGGTGAACAAGAGGATACATACTCACGTACTTTATTGCGGAAATAAGGTTCAATGAAGTTCTCAAACCAGTTCTCTCCATAGTTTCTCAACAAGTCAGGGGTCTGTCCTTTCTTCACTTGAATAATCATATACATATTAACATCAAGTGGAGTATTATCATTTGAGAGCAAATCATCAAACTGGAACTGCATCTTCTGTGGTAAGATATTGAAGTAGACGGCAGTCGTTGTTGGTGCTATCAGTGTGATTGAATTAACTGGGTCGTCAGCAACACGCGTACTACCAAAGAAGATTGGTTTCATCTTCAAGGCTGCTTCTTGGTCATATGGAGGGTTCACAAATGAGAAGAAAGCAAGACCGATAGCACAAAGAAAGGCTACAAGGGCTGCAGGAATCAATAATTTTTTCGAGATATTCATACTAAAGAAATCTTTAAGATTAAAATTAGAATACTGTTCGCTGGGTCGCTGTGAATTATTTCTCATATAAGCATGAAGTTATATTACCTATTATAAAAATGGTTCTTTATAATTGCAAAGATAGTAAAAAAATAATATGTAACAAATAAACTATTATTCAAATACTACTAATACAAACCGATAAGCTTGTATATGTACCCCTAAAACATGGTTCTTCCCTTAAACACATAGCCACTTTTCGTATAGCTTTAATGAAGAACCAAAGATATACTAAAACAAATAAACAAGCAAGACAGTCTTGGTAGTCTATTTTATTCATTCTCCGACACTAAGAACCATTTCTTTTTAATTCGTCGAATATTTGTAGATAAGATGTTGAAAAATTATTACATAAATTCATATAAAACACCTAAAAAAAAGCAGAAAAACACGTATAAAAAGCAAGTTTGCAACCAACAGTAAATCAATTAGTTATAAAGTCGTGCAAGAAAAGGTGCTTAATTGGACTTCAAAAGGGCGTTAGTTTGAGCTCAAAAGAGCATCTTTTGCAAGTCAATTAAGCGTCTTTTCAAAGCTAAAAGAGCATGTATTGGTTTTGAGTTGAATGAAAATTATTTACAAACATCGGTTGGTATAGGAATAAGTTGTTTGTAAAAGCGGAAAGACATAATAATAGATAGGCATAGTTTTTATTTGCCCTTTCTACATTTTATCATGTACTTGCCCCCTTGTAAGACCATCTAATCTTAGATAGTCATGTCGTGTAATTATAAAATCTTTATTCTATTCCCAATCTATACATTTAATGGAAGAACCTAAAATATCGTTACAATCACCCCAAAAGATAATAAAACGAAAGCGATTTTGTTTCTAAACGAAAGGGAAGGTATAAATATTGTTAAGAAATTTTGAATTTTCCATATAAATTACGTACCTTTGCTGCGAAAAGAAATAATAATATTTTGATAAACAGCAAGAGTATTTAAAAATGCTTTCGTTTCGAAACATTGCGAACAGCTTTTTGACGGATTAGAATAACCTATACAATGAGCAGAGTATTAAACAAGGATTACGATGTGATTATCATCGGTGGAGGTGTTACAGGCGCTGGTACAGCACGCGACTGTGCTATGCGTGGACTACGTGTGCTTCTTGTAGAGAAGTACGACTTCAGTAATGGTGCCACGGGTCGCAATCATGGCTTACTCCATAGTGGAGCACGCTATGCAGTGACCGACCCAGAGTCAGCCTCCGAGTGCATCAAAGAGAATATGATACTCCGTCGGATTGCTCATCATTGCATAGAAGCAACTGATGGACTGTTTATTACACTGCCAGAAGACGACATACAATACCAGAAAACATTCGTAGAGTCCTGCCAGAAAGCAGGCATAAGTGCTAACATTATTTCACCAGAAGAAGCACGTCGCATAGAGCCATCGGTCAATCCCGACCTGATTGGCGCTGTGCGAGTGCCAGATGCTTCCGTTGACCCTTTCCATCTCACGACGGCAAATATCCTTGATGCACGTCGCTATGGTGCTGAAATTCTAACCTATCAGCAGGTGGTAGGACTCATTTTAAGTAATGGTCGTGTGGAGGGCGTTCGCCTCCGCAATAATCATACAGGCGAAGAGAACGAAGTTCACTGTCGTATCGTTATCAATGCAGCCGGTATCTGGGGACATGATATTGTCAAGATGGCGGATGTAAAGATTAATATGTTCCCTGCTAAAGGTACGCTTCTTATCTTCGGTCATCGTGTTAACAACATGGTTATCAACCGTTGTCGTAAGCCTGCTAATGCTGACATCCTCGTCCCAGACGATGCGGTATGTGTCATTGGAACAACGAGTGATCGTGTATCATACGACACGATAGACAATTTGAAGATTACACAAGAAGAAGTAGACGTATTGATAAAGGAGGGAGAAAAACTTGCTCCGAGCCTTGCGACAACTCGTATCCTACGTGCTTATGCTGGCGTTCGACCACTTGTTGCAGCCGATAATGACCCATCAGGGCGCAGTATCAGCCGTGGTATCATCTGCTTAGACCATGAGAAACGAGATGGATTGGCAGGACTTATCACGATTACAGGTGGTAAGATGATGACCTACCGACTCATGGCTGAGGTGGCAACCGACTTGGCTTGCAAGAAATTAGGTATAGAAGCTGTTTGTCAAACAGCTAACCGCCCTCTTCCGGGAAGCGAAGGAAAAGACACAGATAGCAAACACCATACATATTCAACAGCGCACAATGCGGCTAAAGGCAGACAAGGCTATCGTGTTCAAGAGATATCCACACAGAGCGTAGAAGACCGCTCCTTGGTTTGTGAATGTGAGGAAGTGAGTGTCGGTGAAGTAAAATATGCAATGGAAAAGTTGCACGTCCACGACCTCCTCAACCTGCGCCGCCGTACCCGAGTGGGCATGGGAACCTGTCAAGGAGAACTTTGTGCTTGTCGTGCTGCTGGTGTAATGTGTGATGCAGGAGATGAGGCAGAGAAGACATTAACCGACCTCTACGAGTTCATCAACGAACGATGGAAAGGTATGCAACCAGTTGCTTGGGGCAGCACACTTGACGAAGCACAGCTCACTGCAGCTATCTATCAGGGCTTGTTAGGACTAAGCAACTGATAACAGGCTTTTGAAAGAAAGTGAAATCTATATTAGGCTAAATTATATAAACGCACAATTAGCAATAGAATTCCCAAAGATTCTAAACAATCTATCACAATCAAAAACAATCGACAATGAGATACGATACTATCATAATAGGTGGCGGACTCAGCGGACTCACTGCTGGTATCACACTGGCAAGCGCTGGCAAACGCGTTTGTATTGTGTCAGCAGGACAAAACAGTCTGCATTTCAATTCGGGTTCGTTCGACCTGCTTGGCTATGATTACAATGGAAAGGTTGTTGAACGTCCGTTGGAAGCAATTGCAATGCTAAACGACCAGCATCCTTACAAGAAGATTGGAGTTGAGAGAATCGGACTCTTTGCCGATAAAGCAAAGGCTTTATTAAATGAAGCTGGCGTAAAAACGACTGGCGATAGCACAAAGAATCATTATCGTTTCACTCCATTAGGAACCACAAAACCTGCATGGATGACAACAGAGGGCTATGCTATTAGCCAGCAAAAGGACACTCTCCCTTGGAAAAGTGTAGAACTCTTGAATATCCAAGGTTTCTTAGATTTACCCACAGCGTTCATCGCTGCGAATCTTAAGAAGAGCGGAGTAGCTTGTCAAGTAAAGTCTTTTACTACCGAAGAGTTGAGCCGTGTGAGGAAAAGTCCTACTGAAATGCGCGCTACCAACATAGCCAAAGTATTATCAGACAAGCTCGCCTTGTGTAAAGTTGCCGACCGCATCAATGCTATCAGTGGAGAGGCAGAAGCACTCTTGCTACCTGCAGTCTTGGGTTTCAGCGATAATGAGAGCCTCAACGAACTAAAGAATATGGTCAAGAATCCTATTGAGTTTCTCGCAACCCTTCCTCCTTCGGTGTCGGGCGTTCGAACTACTCACCTCTTGAAGCAACTCTTCAGCCGTTTAGGTGGAACGATATTGGTGGGCGACACAGCTAATAGTGGTATCTTTGAAGGGAATCGCCTCGTATCTATCACAACCGAAAACCTCCCTGATGAGACACTTTATGCAGACGAATTCATCCTCGCTTCAGGTTCATTCATGAGCCACGGACTGCAGAGTAATTATCAACACGTATTCGAACCAGCCTTCAATCTTGATATTGATGCTGCTGAAGCACGAAGCGAATGGACAAAGGAAGATGCGTTCAGTGCACAACCTTACATGGAATATGGTGTGCAGACAGACAAAGACTTCCACGCTATAAAAGACGGAAAGACCATCAGCAACCTCTTTGTCATTGGTTCCCTATTGAGCGGACATAATAATATTAAACGCGCTGATGGTACTGGTGTTTCACTCTTGACTGCCCTTCAGGTAGCCGAAACAATAAAAGAAAGGAAATAAGGTCATGCCAGAAGGAATACAACTAAAGAATATCAGCGGTAATAACTTGGAACAATGCTTAAAGTGTTCCATCTGTACAGCCTACTGCCCTGTGTCTGCAGTGGAGCCAGAGTACCCCGGTCCGAAACATTCAGGACCTGATTTGGAACGCTACCGCCTCAAGGACAAGAAGTTCTTTGACAATGCGTTGAAGATGTGTCTGAACTGTAAACGTTGTGAAGTTGCCTGTCCTTCAGGTGTTCGCATTGCTGACATCATTCAGGCTTCACGCATCAAATACAGTACACACGGACCTATCCTGCGTGATAGAATGTTGGCAAATACCGACTTCGTGGGTACGATGGCGAATATGGTTGCACCGATTGTCAACACCACCTTGGGACTGAAGCCTGTCAAAGCTGTGCTCCACAGTGTGATGGGTGTTGACAAACATCGTAGTTTCCCAGCCTATAGCAGTCAGAAGTTTGAAACATGGTTCAAGCGTAATGCAGCCAAACAACAAGATAATTATAAGAAACATGTAAGCTACTTCCACGGCTGTTACGTCAATTATAACTTCCCACAGTTGGGCAAAGATCTCGTAAAGATTATGAATGCGGTTGGTTATGGTGTCCACCTGTTAGAAAAAGAGAAATGTTGTGGCGTGGCATTGATTGCTAACGGACTAAGTAATCAGGCGCGAAAGCAGGGAGAAGTGAACATTAACTCTGTTCGTCAGGCAGCAAAGCAGAACCGAATTGTCCTCACAACAAGCTCTACATGCACCTTTACCATGCGTGATGAATATGAGCATCTATTAGATATAAAGGTCGATGATGTGAAGGAAAACATCACACTTGCTACCCGCTTCCTCTATCGTCTGATAGAAAGTGGCGACGTAAAGCTTGCTTTCCGCGAGGACTTCAAGATGCACGCAGCTTACCATTCAGCTTGCCACATGGAGAAGATGGGCTGGGTTATCTATAGTACAGAGCTACTGAAAATGATTCCGGGACTGAAACTTACAATGCTCGATTCCCAGTGTTGCGGTATTGGCGGTACTTACGGATTTAAGAAAGAGAACTATGAACGCTCGCAGCAGATTGGTTCTGGCGTCTTCAAACAGATAAAGGAAGTAAAACCAGACTACGTTACTACCGACTGTGAAACCTGTAAATGGCAGATTGAAATGTCAACAGGATATGACGTAAAGAACCCTATCTCTATCCTTGCCGAAGCCTTGGATGTTGAGAAAACAAGAAAGTTAAACAGCATAGAATAGGCAGATTCTACTGATAACAACGATAAAATAAAAACAAAATAAAAACCTAACAAAATACAACCAGTATGGAGAAGAAATTCATCTTAGCCCTCGATCAAGGAACAACGAGTTCAAGAGCCATCGTCTTTGACCACAACGGACAAATAAAGTCTGTAGCACAGAAAGAGTTTACACAGTATTTCCCACAACCGGGATGGGTAGAGCATAACCCAAACGAAATCTGGTCTTCGCAGGCTTCTGTTATCGCTGAGGCTATCTCTTCCATTGATATTAACGGTCTTGACATTGCAGGTATTGGTATTACCAACCAGCGCGAAACCACTATCGTTTGGGATGTTGACACCGAAGAACCTATCTATAACGCCATTGTATGGCAGGACCGCCGCACTTCTGAGTTCTGTGATGAGTTGAAGGCACAGGGCTTGACGGACAAGATTCATGAGAAGACTGGTCTTATTATTGATGCTTATTTCAGCGGAACAAAAATCAAGTGGATTCTTGATAACGTTCCCGGCGCACGCAAACGTGCCGAGATGGGTAAGCTCCGCTTCGGTAACGTTGACTCATGGTTGGTATGGCGATTGACTCGTGGTGAGGTGCACGTAACAGACGTTTCAAATGCTTCACGTACCATGCTCTTCAATATTCACGACCTGAAATGGGACGAGGAACTGATGAAGTTGCTTGATATTCCAATGTCTATGATGCCTGCTGTAAAATCAAGTTCAGAGGTTTATGGTCACACCAAGACAACTATCTTCGCTCATGAAGTGCCTATCTCTGGTATTGCTGGTGATCAGCAGGCAGCCCTCTTCGGTCAGATGTGCATTGAGCCGGGCTCTATCAAGAATACATACGGTACTGGCTGCTTCGTAATGCTGAATACTGGTAACAAGCCAGTTATGTCTAAGAATAACCTACTGACCACTATTGCATGGAAGATTGGCAATCAGGTTGTCTACGCTTTAGAAGGTTCTATCTATGTAGGTGGCTCTGTTGTGCAATGGCTTCGTGATGGATTAGGCTTCATCACCTCATCATCAGAGATAGAAGACTTAGCCTCAACCGTGCCAGACAGTGGTGGCGTTTACTTCGTTCCTGCCTTAACAGGTCTTGCAGCTCCTTACTGGGACCAGTATGCTCGTGGTACGATTGTCGGTATCACACGTGGAACAACACGTGCACATATCGCCCGTGCTGCCCTTGATGGTATTGCTTTCCAGACTTACGACATTGCTCAAGCAATGGCAAAGGATATGAATGCTTCGCTTACTGAGTTAAAAGTCGATGGTGGTGCATCACGCAATAACCTTTTGATGCAGACTCAAGCAGACCTTCTTGGCATTAAGGTTGTTCGTCCACGTATCACCGAGACAACCGCTTTAGGTGCTGCTTACCTTGCAGGTCTGGCTGTTGGTTTCTGGAAGAATATCAACGATATTAAGAACCAATGGCAGGTTGAACGTTGCTTTGAACCTATTGCTGACAGTGATACTGTCGAAGCAGCTAAAGCAGGTTGGGCTGATGCCGTTGACAGAACACTGACCAAAAGATAAGACCTAACATACAATAACAACCACAATTCAATCCTTATGGAATATTCAATGACAACACAGTTCTTCATGGAACTATTAGGAACACTGATTTTGGTGCTTTTCGGAGATGGTGTTTGTGCTTGTGTAACGCTGAACAAGAGTAAAGGACAGAACTCGGGATGGATTGTTATCACCATTGCGTGGGGTCTTGCAGTATGTATGGGTGTGCTTGTTGCAGGTCCTTATACGGGTGCTCACCTTAACCCAGCAGTATCAGCTGGCTTAGCTGCAGCAGGTATGTTCCCTTGGAGTTCAGTACCAATCTATGCTGCTGGACAAATGATTGGCGGTGTCTTAGGTGCTATCCTCGTGTGGATTTTCTACAAAGACCACTACGATGCAACAGATAACGATGCCGCGAAACTTGGTACATTCTGTACCGCTCCAGCTATCCGCAACTATAAATTGAACTTCCTCTGTGAGGTGATTGCGACATTAGTACTTGTCTTTATCATCATCAGTTTCAGCACGAAAGGCAACTGTTGTGACCCACAACACTTCAAATTCGGGCTTGCAGCTCTCGGTCCTATCCCTGTTACGCTGCTGATTATTGCACTCGGAATGTCACTCGGTGGTCCAACTGGATATGCTATGAATCCTGCTCGTGACCTATCACCACGTATCGCTCATGCCCTTTGTATGAAAGGTGACAATGACTGGGCATACGCGTGGGTACCTGTTCTCGGACCTATGGTTGGCGGTATTATTGCAGGACTCTGTGGTGCAGCCCTTCTCCAGTTATAACCTATTTATCAATAAAAGAATATCAATAACTAAAAACAATATTATTATGAAGAATTTTAAAAGAACCCTTCAACTCGTAGCTGTATTCCTTTTCATTGGTGCAATACAGCTTTCAGCACAGACCTACAAGTATCAGAAGATAGTAGGATTCACTGATGCTACCAACGCAAAACTTGAGGCTTTCCTCCAGTCAACTATTTCAATGAACATCCGTAAGGTGGCTGTCTTCGATTGTGACGGAACCCTCTTCGGTCAGGTTCCTTACTATCTTGCAGAAGAAGCGCTCTACGAATATGCTCGTCGCAACTATGCTGGCAAGAAGGATGCTAAATCTGTTGAGAAGTTCAAGTTGGTTGATAAGATGATAAAAGAGGATGCTATCAGTCGTGAGCGCGACCGTATTAAGTTCCTCAGTGGTCTTACTCCAGAAGAGGTACAGCGCATTGGCGACGATTGTTTCCACGAGAAGTATCAGAATAAGTTCTATCCTCAGATGAAGGCATTGCTTGCCAACCTTCGCAACTATGGTTTCGAGACATGGGTAATCTCTGCTTCTCCAGAGTTACTCTACCAGCGTTTCTGTGTTGAAGAGTTGGGTTTCCAAGAGGATCGTGTAATTGGTGTGAAGTCACTTGTTACGATGAGCGGTGTCGTTACTGACCAGATTGTATTCCCTTCACCACAAGACGAGGGTAAGGCTGAGGTTATAAGAACCTTTATCAAGACTCGTCCACTCTTCGCAGCAGGCAACAGTCGCGGTGATATGGAAATGATGAATACTTCAGTGGGTTTGAAACTCATTCTTAACCCTGATGACAAGACACCACAGAAGGTGATGGGTGGCAAGACTGTTAAGCAGTATTGGGCAGCTGATCCTAACTGTATTACAGAGTACACACGTGACGTTATCGAAGGAAACTATAACTGGGCATGTGATGAATACAACGTAAAACAGAACGCTGCTACAGATGTTTCTAATCCAGCCGTTGTTATCTATTAAAACACATATCTCTCCATATATAGATGTAATTTAATTTTAGTTTTACAGGTTCTATCATTTACTTAGCAAGATTGTTTAAGGATGACAATGAACCCCAGTTACTGTTGAAGTAGCTGGGGTTTACTTTTTCAGTTCTTATTACTTCCCTAAGAGAAGCTGTTAAGGTTTAGCTTTGGAAATCATTTGGTAAGGATTCTTTAATCCTATCTGCAAGCATACGGAGCAACCTATGACGAATGAAACTCGTCGAAGTCATCATAATAATCTCACGTGTAGGCACTGGATGAGCAAAAGGACGTACAAGGCGATGCTGCTCCTTTGTGAGCTGTGAGAGAGCAAGCTGTGGAATAAAGGTTACACCCTTACCCTTCTCTACAATACGCATAAAGGTCTCTATGCTTCCTAAGTTATAGCTCTTCTTGCTCAAGGCAGCTGACTTCAGTTGGCAGAACTTAACCAACTGGTCACGGAAACAATGTCCTTCGTCCAACAACCACAAGAACTCTCCCGACAAGTCAGCAGGACGAATAAACTCTTTCTCAAACAATGGGTCGCCTTCGGCTACATAAGCAAAGAATTGTTCACGAAAGAGCGGTGTGCACTCCATCTCTTCCAGTCCGTCAACACGTGCCAAGATTCCTGCATCAATGTCACCCCGACGAAGTGCTCTGCGCATATCCTCAGTTTTCATCTCCGTAATTCGCACATCCATCTCTGGGTGTTCGTTCATCAGCTGAGGAAAGAAACGTGGAATAAGGTAAGGTGCGATGGTTGGCAAAACTCCTACTTCAAAGGTACCCGTAAGCACTTGACGTTCCTCGTCAATGACTTGTTTGAGTTTCTTGGCACGTGTAAGCACCTTCCAAGCCTCCTCTATCACCTTCATTCCCGCTTGTGTTGGCTGTATAGGCTGACGTTTACGATCAAAGATTTTCACACCTAATTCGTCTTCCAATTTTTGAATCATCGAACTAAGTGTTGGCTGTGTGACATTGCAATCATCGGCTGCCTTTGCAAAATGTTTGAGCCGATAAACTGCCATTACATATTCTAATTGTTGTAGTGTCATTCTTCTAATACAATGTATAGACTATGGCAAAAATAGATAAAAAAAGCCGAATAGCCGTGCTATCATCGTGTTTTTATGCTTAATATAGCTCTTTTTCATCCTTTATAGTGAGTGCATACACGCCCAATCACTATAAATAAGTATTAATCTTCACCACCTTATAAGTTTCATATCAGTATTCCTCACCACCTAACAACCATCACCCAACAATCAACAAGCCACCACCCACCAAGTGTGTTAACGCCCCGCACATGTGGTGCGGAGGCTGAACACAAAGCGTGCGGAGGCTGAGCACTAAGCATATTAAAGGTTAACAACCTTATTATATATGATTTTATTGACAACAACTTGTGATTAAGTAAGAGTTGTTCTTTGCTTATTCATCTTGCTTTTCAAAGGCAATACGAGTGCTTTCTATTCAGTATTGCATTGTATAGGTATATGTTTAATATATTTTTTATCTGAAGGTAATCTTTTAATTTACCAAATAAATGAGTGCAACTTGTTGATAATCAGCACTGGTGATAAGCTTGATAGATTTTATTAATCAGCATATAGATTTTATCTATTGGCTGTAATAATTACAAATACTAACTTTGCATTACAAAACAAAAAATAATTTATCACATAAATAGTTTTAAGAAAATATGGAACCAATTATCAATGCACACGCACCAGAGTTTACCGTTCAGGCTTTTCAGGACGGACAGTTTAAGACCGTTTCTAACAAGGATATCGAGGGCAAATGGGCGCTCTTCTTCTTTTATCCAGCTGACTTCACTTTCGTATGTCCTACAGAGTTGGAGGATTTGGCTGACAAGTATGAGCAGCTCAAGGGTCTTGGTGTAGAGGTATTCTCGGTAAGTACTGATACTCACTTCGTACACAAGGCATGGCACGATGCTTCTGAGACAATCAGAAAGATTAAGTACTCTATGCTCGCTGACCCAACAGGCGTATTGAGCCGTGGCTTCGGTGTATACAAAGAGGATGAAGGTGTGGCTTACCGTGGTACATTCCTCGTAAACCCAGAGGGTCTCGTTAAGATTGCTGAAATTCAGGATAACAGCATCGGTCGTAACGCTGATGAGTTGGTACGTAAGGTTGAGGCTGCTTTGTTTGTTGCTTCTCACGAGGGTGAGGTTTGCCCAGCTAAGTGGAAGAAGGGTGGCGAGACATTGAAGCCAAGTATCGACCTCGTAGGTAAGCTCTAAGACTTAGAATCGGTAATAACTGACATAAAAGTGTCATAGAAGTTATGGTGGAGAGATAAGTCTCGGACTTAATCTCTCCACTTTTTTATTAATAAGGAGAGAAATATACAAACCCATGTTAGATTCAAGCATACTCGAACAGGTGAAAGGCGTCTTTGCTTCGCTCTCATCTGATATAACACTTAGCGTAACCCGCAACAGCAATGACGAAAACTCAGCAGAGTTCTCTTCCTTCCTCGAGGATTTCGCCTCTACTTCTGACAAGATTAAGACAGTTTATAAGGAAGGAGAACAGTTCTCGTTTAGTATCCTTCGCAATGGTGAAGAAACTGGTATTAGCTTCCGTGGCATACCAAACGGACACGAGTTTACCTCGTTGCTCCTCGCTGTCCTCAATACTGATGGACAGGGCAAGAACCTCCCAGACGAGGCGATTGCTGCACGTATCAAGTCATTGAAGGGTGAAATCCGCCTTCAGACTTACGTATCTCTCACCTGTACAAACTGTCCTGACGTTGTTCAGGCACTCAACGTAATGGCGCTTATCAACCCAAATATTAGCAATGAGATGGTTGATGGCGGTCTATGTCAGGATGAAATACAACGTTTAAACATACAAGGCGTACCTTCTGTGTACGTTAATGGAGAGCCATTACACACGGGTCGTGGCGATCTCGGTATCCTTTTGCAGGAATTAGAGGACAAGGTAGGCACCGACCACGATGAGAATGCTGTGCAGACAATACGTGAATATGATGTTATCGTACTCGGTGGTGGTCCTGCTGGAGCATCTTCTGCTATCTACTCTGCCCGCAAAGGCTTGCGCGTAGCTATCGTTGCGGAGCGCATCGGAGGACAGGTAAACGATACAACAGGCATCGAGAACCTTATCTCTGTCACAAAGACAACAGGTACACAGCTTGCTGCTGACCTCCGTACCCATATCAATGAATATTCAATAGATGTATTCGACAATCGTAAGGTGGTTTCTACCAACCTGAAAGAGGCTGTGAAGACTGTTTCTGTACGTGGTGGCGAAACCTTCACCGCACCTGCAGTCGTGATTGCAACTGGTGCAAGCTGGCGCCGTCTTGGTCTGCCAGATGAGGACAAATATATCGGTCATGGTGAGCATTTCTGCCCTCATTGCGACGGTCCTTTCTACAAAGGTAAGGATGTAGCAGTCATCGGTGGTGGTAACTCTGGTATCGAAGCAGCCATTGACTTGGCTGGTATCTGCCGCCACGTAACGGTTCTTGAGTTCGCTGATGCTATGCGTGCCGATGAGGTTCTACAGCAGAAAGTAGCCAGTCTGCCTAACGTAGAGGTGTTCCTTTCTACTCAGACAACAGCCCTCTTGGGTGATGGTCAGAAGCTATCGGGCATCAAAGTAAAGGACCGCACCAATGATGAGGAGCGCAAAATTACCTTAGATGGTGTCTTTGTTCAGATTGGTTTGTCGCCAAACAGCGATGCTTTCAAGGATCAAGTAGAGGTTACTCCTCGCAATGAAATTATCGTTGATGCAACCAACCGTACAAGTCTGAGTGGCGTATATGCTGCTGGTGACGTTACAACGGTACCTTACAAACAGATTACAATCGCTATGGGAGAAGGTGCTAAAGCTGCCCTTTCAGCCTTTGACGACCGTATCCGTGGCGTGATATAATACAACTAATCTTCTCTGACTTGAGTATATGTTGAGTCCGATGAGGCAAGTGTGAGTTACTTTCACCTTGCCCATCGGACTTTTTTCTTTTAATTCAAAATTCATAATTCACAATTCATAATTATGATTAGCCTTAATTCATAATTCATAATTCACAATTCATAATTATGATTACCGATGATATCGAAAATGAGGAGTATAGATACAAGGCTTTAATCGCCTTCTTCAAGTTCAAAAATATCATCTACACGCTTATCGAATACACGTGCTATCTTCAGACTGAGAACTGTTGAGGGAACATACTTCTCGCTTTCAATAGCGACAATCGTTTGACGAGATACCCCAATAAGTTCTGCTAATTGCGCCTGAGTCATGCGTTTGATTGCCCGCTCTACTCTTATACTATTCTTCATTATCTATTCTCCTTTTATGTAGTTCGTAAAGAAAACGGAAGTGAAACAGCAGAAATATGCTGAACATTGATAGCATTAACAACGTGATATAAACCATTCCAAAGCAGAACCATGTGAAGATTACAAAGAAAATCGTATTTACTTTCAGTGCCCATACCAATGAACGCATGCGGAGATGTTCAACATATTCATCCTCAACTCTTTCCTTTGAAAATGCTATCATATAGAGAGAGATAAAGGTCAAACAGTAGACTATTTCGGAGAACATGTCTTCCTGCGCAAAATAAAAGAAAGAACGTCCCTCTTGTTCAGAAGCAAAGAAATTCAAGTTTCCAATGTGTAAGGTAATAAAACTCAGTCTGTCATCATTAAACCAGTCATTAATACCTAACCAAGAAACCATAATCATGACAAAGCAAGGGATAAAAATAAACCAACCAATCTTCCTAAAGATGTAGGGTAAAAGATAATCTGTTTTCATAAAGTAGCTTTTTAAATTAATAAGACAAGAT
>CAMUQM010000016.1 GCA_947095945.1 uncultured Prevotella sp. | reverse complement strand
TGAAATAGATACCAAAAAATGAGGAATAATCATTAATAAACAAAAAAAATACCAATTAATGGGTATTGTGACACTTAATAACTTTAATTAACTTTGCAGCGGATATACAAACCTGTTATCCATATTTTCAAAATTAAAAAGAGGCTTACCTTCTTAGTGACAAAATAAGTAAACATGTCACAGTTGAACCACAAAGCTCAACAATTAAAAAGAAGTGTTATAAGTCCCATTATTTTCTTATGCATTATACAACAAAGATGCTGCCTCTGCTCCTTGCACTGACAACAGTCAATGGGTATGCTCAAACAAAACAAGACACATTGGTGCAGTCGAAGAGTGTACTAACAGATTCGGTTCACAAACTAACAGAGGTGGTAGTACGTTCAAATCAAATGTTAGGAAGTAAGTTTGAAGCCAGTAACCGTACGGGTTCAGCCTATTACATCTCTCCTGCTGAGATTCTGAAATTTGGATATACGGATATAAACCGTATGTTGAAGAGCGTTCCTGGTGTGAACGTATATGAAGAAGATGGTTACGGTCTGCGTCCGAATATCAGTTTGCGTGGTACGAAGGCTGAGCGTAGTGAACGTATCTCACTGATGGAAGATGGCGTACTGGCAGCTCCTGCCCCTTATGCAGCACCAGCAGCCTACTATTTCCCAAATGCAGGACGTATGTATGCTGTCGAGGTATTGAAGGGTAGTAGTCAGGTGCAATACGGTCCGTTTACGACTGGTGGTGCCATCAATATGGTTTCTACACCTATCCCTTCTAAGTTTACAGCACGTCTGAATACCTCTTACGGCAGCTATAACACGCTGAAATCATATGTAAGTATCGGTAATGGCTATAAGCATACAGGCTTCTTAGTAGAATACCTACGCTATCAGTCGGATGGCTTCCGTAAGGATGAGCCAAATGAGCGTACAGGTTTTAAACGTAATGACCTTATAGCAAAGTTCTTGGTACGTACGAATAAGGACGAAGGTGTAAACCATTTGCTTGAACTGAAGTTTGGTTTTGCGAATGAAACATCTGACGAAACCTACTTGGGATTATCAGAGAGCGATTTTGCTCAGCGTCCTTACTTCCGCTATGCAGGTGCACAGAAGGACAACCTCAAGACACGTCACACTCAGTGGGTAGCAACCTATCTGATTGAGTCGGGTAACAAATGGAAGATAACGACTAATTTATATTATAACTATTTCTTCCGTAACTGGTACAAACTCAACGAAGTGCGAGCAGGTATCACCAAGGCTGAGCGTCGTTCCATTTCTGAAGTACTGGCAGATCCTGAAACCAATCACGATTACTTTGATATTGTCACTGGTAAGAAAAACTATGTAGGAGAAGCATTGATGGTACGAGCCAACAACCGTGTGTATCATTCACGTGGCGTACAGTCTAAAGCAGAATACCGTACCAAGCTATGGAATGGATATCTAACAGCTGAGATAGGTTTGCGCTATCATGCTGACAGTGAAGACCGTTTTCAGCACGACGACGGCTATGCTATGCAGGATGGCAAGATGAGTCTGTTCCTTGCAGGTTTACCTGGTAGCCAGGCAAATCGTATCACCACAGCTCACGCCTTTTCAGGCTACTGGATGGGAAAATGGTCGAAGGGTATTGTCACCTTGAACGTAGGTATGCGCTATGAAGATGTAGAACTATTAAATCGCAATTACACCACATCCGATCCTCGTCGCACAGGTAAGATACGCATCGAAACACCTAACCACGCACGTGCTGTCCTTCCTGGTTTAGGTCTCAACATTAAGGTGATGCCAATTCTTTCAATCATAGGTGGAATCCACAAGGGTTTTGCTCCTCCAAGTGCCACACTTAATCAGAAAGCAGAAAGCAGTGTGAACATTGAGTCAGGGCTTCGTCTGACAACTAAGAACTTACGCTGCGAGATGATAGCCTTTGTCAACAACTATTCAAATATGTTAGGAAGCGACCTTGCTGCACAGGGTGGTCAGGGTACGCTTGAACAGTTCAATGTAGGCAAGGCGATGGTGAATGGTCTTGAATTCTTATGTTCTTATCATCCAATTCCACGCCATTGGGGTTTCCAACTCCCTATACAGCTATCATACACCTATACTAATACCAAGATGAAAAATGACTTTATTAGTTCAGCATGGGGTTCAGTCGTCTATGGTGATGAGATACCTTATATATATAAGCACGCCTTCAATGCACAAATAGGATTGGAGCATAAATGGCTGGAAGCTAACTTCGGTGCTCGCTACAATGGCGATATGAGAACAGCACCTGGTCATGGACGCATCGCAGAGCGTGAGAAGATTCCTGCACATCTCATCTTGGATGCTTCAGTAAAGGGACATGTCAACAAAAAACTGACACTTACACTGAATGCCATCAATTTCGCTAATAAAAAGTATCTTGTGTCACGTCATCCATCAGGACTGCGTGCAGGTCATCCATTTGGTATCTATGGAGGATTACAGTTGAAACTGTAACGTACCAAGTGAAATCATAGTTGATAGAATAAATAGAATCATTATTATAGAACAGTAATGTACAGACTTACAAAATTAAATAAAGTACTGACAATAGTCTTATCCCTCTTCTGTGTTCTTACAGCAGCAGCACAGGCAGCTGATACAGTTTCGGGAACGGTAAAGGATGAACAGGGAGAAGCACTCATTGGTGCATACGTGGAGGCGATTGAAACGAAGGTAAAAACCGTAACAGACGTTGACGGTCACTTTACAATCAAGGCATCTGCTGGTCAAACGCTTCGCGCAAGCTATGTCGGAATGATTGGTAAAAGCGTAAAGATAACAGGTAGCCACGAACTGGATATCGTCCTAAAAAGCGACAGCCGACAGATTGATGAGGTTGTCGTAACGGGTTATCAAAATATCCGCAACCGTGTTTATACTGGTGCAGCAACATCCGTTAAAATGGATGATATTAAACTTGAAGGTATAGCTGACGTTTCGCGTATGCTCGAAGGTCGCGTACCAGGTTTGTCCATCCAAAATATCTCTGGGACATTCGGTTCAGCTCCCCGCATCAACATCCGTGGTGGTGCCTCTATAATTGGTAACGTACAGCCATTATGGGTGATTGACGGTGCTGTGTATGAAGACCTTGTACATCTTAGCCTTGATCAGTTGGCTTCTGGAGATGCAGTAACGCTCATCAGTTCAGCTGTATCGGGGCTTAACCCCGCAGATATTCAAGACATACAAGTGCTCAAGGATGCTTCAGCTACCTCTGTTTATGGTGCCCGTGCGCTGAATGGTGTGATTGTTGTCACCACTAAGACTGGACGCAGAGATACACCATTGCGTGTGACTTACTCTACAGAGAATACGATACGAATGAAACCTCGTTACAGTAGCTTCGACTTACTTAACTCGCAAGAGACAATGTCACTATATCAGGAAATGAACGACAAGGGTTACTTCGGTATCAGCAATTCACTTTACGGTCGCCGAAGTGGAATCTTCTATCAGCTTTACAAGGCGGTGAGTACTATCAACCCTGCTACGGGTGAATACTATCTGCCAAACACACCTGAAGCAAGACTTAACTTCCTTCGCCAGCGTGAGTATGCCAATACTGACTGGTTCAACCTCTTATTCACATTGAATCCTGTCACCAATCATGCTATTACACTCTCTGGTGGTGGTAAGAACTCAGCTACCTATGCATCAATTGGTTACTATCACGATGCTGGGTGGACGATTGCCGATAAAGTAAGCCGACTAACAGCCAATTTGAAGAATACCTACTATATCAATGACAAGCTGACAACAACGCTCAGCGTACAGGGTAATATTCGTTCACAGAAGGCGCCAGGCACGATGCCACAGCGTAAGAACAGTACAATCGGTGTCTTTGAACGCGACTTTGACATCAACCCCTTCTCTTATGCTCTCGGCACAAGTCGTACGCTTAGCCCCTACAATGAGGATGGAAGCCTGTCCTTTTATCGCAATAACTGGGCACCTTTCAACATCTTTAACGAGTATGCTAACAATAAGATGAACATTGATGTGCTTGATTTCAAGATACAGGGAGAAGCAACTTACAAAATCAACAACAACCTTGCTCTCAAGACCTTACTCTCAACTCGTCATGCTCATACCAGCACAAAACACGAGATACATGAGGGGTCAAACATCATTCAGG
The DNA here is from genome assembly GCA_947095945.1 of uncultured Prevotella sp. Classification (GTDB taxonomy): domain Bacteria; phylum Bacteroidota; class Bacteroidia; order Bacteroidales; family Bacteroidaceae; genus Prevotella. The sequence goes on along the minus strand of CAMUQM010000016.1, from coordinate 14,506 downwards.
CATTCAGAGCCAACGAGAATCCTTATGTTGCACAGCAAAACATCTATCTGGTGCACGATAAGGACAATCCACAACTACAGCCTAAGGTAGGACTACCAAATGGTGGTATCTACAATAAGACTGAAGCTACGCTTAAGAGCTTCCTTGCACGTCTTGCCTTAGACTTCGACAAACGCATTCAGGAGCATGATATCAAAGGTTTTGCTTTCTCTGAGTTCCGCTCTGCTGTCCGCACGACTAACCCTTTCCAAGGTTATGGAATACAGTATGACCGTGGCAATCAGATATATACTAATCCTTTGATATTTAACAAACTAATCAATGAAGGAAGTGACTATTTCAACCTACATAAACGTACAGATCGTGGCGTAACATTCTCTTTCAACGGCACCTATGGCTATGCTGGTAAGTATGTATTCAATACTGTCCTCAATGTTGAAGGCTCCAACACTTCGGGTAAAGGTGCACGCGCATTGTGGTTGCCAACCTGGAATGTGGGTGGAAAATGGAATATTGACCAGGAAAACTTTATGAAGGAAAACAAGACTATTTCTCGCCTTGCCCTGCGTGTCAGCTATGGACTTACCGCCAAAATGAACGAAGAGGCTATCAATGCCAACTCTATCTATAAGAGCGGTATTGTAAATCGTCATTCTTTAGACGACAGAGAGAGTAAATTCAATATTCGACATCTCGAAAACCGTGACTTGACTTGGGAGAAGATGTATGAATTGAATATTGGTGCGGAGTTAGGACTCTTTGAAAACCGCATTAGTACGACATTGGATGTCTACCAGCGTAACACTTTCGACCTCATTGACCTTGTGCGTACATCAGGTGTAGGTGGACAATATTATAAGTATGCCAACTTCGGTGACATGCGTACACAAGGTATTGAGTTGGGTATTCATACAAAAAATATCCTTACTGAGGACTTCAAGTGGACTACCAGCCTTACTGTGAGCGCAATGAACCAAAAGATTACACGTCTTTTGAATAGTCCGAATGCCTTTGATATGGTGGCAGGAAGAGGTCGTGGCAATATCGTGAATTACCCACGTGGTTCCCTCTTCTCCTTTAATTTCCAAGGACTCAACAATCAGGGACTGCCAACTTTCGACTTCGGACGTTATCCCATGAACCAAAGCGAGCTCTCAAAGATTGCGGGTGCCGACTTCCTTGATGCACAGTATGCTAAGACCTATCTTATTTACCATGGTCCGATAGAGCCTCGTGTCATCGGTGGCCTATCTAACACTCTGAAGTATAAGAACTGGGAACTTTCTTTCTTCCTCACAGTTCAAGCTGGTAATAAGATTCGACTGAATCCAACTTTTGATCCAGAGTTTGGTGATTTAAACGTCTTCTCTAAGTCATACTATAATCGTTGGCTCAACCCAGGTGATGAGTACAAAACAGATGTACCTGTGCTCCCATCTCAGGAACTCATTGCTGCAGTAGGTAAAGAGAATATAGAACGTGCCTACAATACCTATAACTTCTCACAGAAACAGGTAGCTGATGGTAGTTTTGTACGTATGAAGAATATCTCTTTGGCATATACCGTTCCAGAGAACTTCCTCAAAAAGATACGTCTCCACTCTATGAATCTGAACTTGAATCTGACAAATCCTTTCCTGCTCTATTCGGACAAGAAACTGAAAGGACAAGACCCAGAGTATTACAAGTCAGGTGGTGTATCAATGCCTACACCTAAGCAGTACACAATAACGTTGAACGTTGGTTTCTAACACAACAGAATATGAAGACAAAGATATATTTATTACTGTTTACAGCAGCTGCTTTTCTGTTCAGCAGCTGTAACGATTACCTTGACAAGAGTCCTGATTCAGAACTTGATGTCGAGATTGACTCCGAAGATAAGATAGCAGAACTACTTACGGGTGCTTACCCTGAAGCAAGCTATATTCCTTTCCTCGAACCACGAACAGACAACGTGGCTGAACGTGTTAACGGTATTCACTCACGTCTGAATGAGGCAATGTATTTCTGGGAGGACTACGACCAGGAAGACCTTGACACTCCGTTGAACTATTGGTACGCTTGCTATAAAGGTATTGCACAGGCAAATAAGGCACTTGAGTTGCTCAGTCGTTATCCTAAGACTGAGCGCGTGAAGGCTCTATATGGTGAAGCATTCCTCCTTAGAGCCTATCTCCATTTTATGTTGGTTAATATTTGGTCTGAACCTTATGGTGGGAAATCTACCGACATGGGTATTCCTTATATCACAAAACCAGAGAAGCATGCCCTTGTTAACTATGAGCGTGGAACGGTGAGTGAAGTATATGACCAGATTGAAAAGGACTTGAAGCTGGGTATTTCTTTGGTATCAGACAAATTCTACAAGCACCCTAAGTTCCATTTCAATAAGCGTGCAGCTTATGCCTTTGCGTCTCGTTTCTACTTGATGAAAGGTGATTGGAAGACGGTTGTTGCCTATGCTGATTATGTCTTGGGCGGTGATCCGAAGCAGATGTTACGTCCTTGGAGGCAGTATGCTAATACATACGAGTTTAATCACAATAACCTTTTCCGCCGATATAATGCAACTGATGAACCTGCCAATCTGTTGATGACTACAACAGAGTCACGTCTGACACGCACAATACCAACAGAAAAGTATGGTCCTACAATTACAACCGTTGACAAGGTATTTGCACAGACAGGTATAGAAGGTGCACGTGATTATGAAAAAATGAACTTCATCGGCACATACATCTTCACTGCTTCACCAGCACCAGTAACAACTGGTCGCTATCTCTCTAAATTTGATGAACTATCAAACGTAGAGAGTACAGGGTCTAAACCACGTGGTCTTTTTGTGACCAATATTCTCTTTACCGTTGATGAAGTCCTCTTAAACCGTATGGAGGCTTATGCTATGCTCAAGGAATACAACCGTGCTATTGATGACTATCTGCAGTATATGCAAGGCAAGTTCGGTTTCTTCCCTTCTATAGAGCGCTCTGTCTATACCTCTACCAACAGCCAAAACTATAACATTTACACACCATTCTATGGTCTGACACTGAAACAGCTGGCAATGATAAAACTCTTCCTCGACTTCCGTCGCAAGGAGTTCTATCAAGAAGGCTTACGTTGGTTTGATATCCGTCGCTTCCATCTGGCTGTGAAACGTTCATCCAAGAGTTCCTATTACTTCCCTTTGGAGAAAGACGATCCACGTAAGGTATTACAGATACCAGCAGAAGCTATTCAGCGTGGTCTTGCCCCTAATCCAAGAGAACGTAATGAACCGATTAGATAATATGTCAGTTTCAGAAAATACATCAGATGATGCAGATAAAAAAGTTGCTTACGTAATATTATAACTGACAAAGAAAAGTAATCAAACAAATATGAAAAAGATATTTTTAGTCTTCCTCACAACACTCATCCTCGTAGGGTGTGGCGACGAAAAGCTGAACGAGAGAAGTGTGGTCAATGATGGTAAAAAAAAGATAGAGAGCACTGAACTCGACAAATGGATTCTCGATAATATCACAAAACCCTATGGTATTGAAGTTGTCTACCGCTGGGAGAAAAATGCAGGTGCAACGGGAACATTTATCTATCCACCAAAGATAGAGAAAGTGCGTGCTGTACTTGAAGCAGTAAAAGAAATAGGATTGGAGACTTACGAGCTTGAGGGTGTTGGTGGTAAGGGCTTCCTACGAGGACGTGCTCCGATAAGACTTTACCTCTATGGCGGTGGTAATCCAGATGAAAATGGTGTGGAACGACTCTATAACCACCGACTGACAGCAGCAGAGATGTGTCTATATCACGTCAACAGCTTTGAGCCAAACGATTCAGATAAGGTTTATGTCCTTATGCGAAGCGTACATCATCAATTGGCTAAGCGTCTCATGCAGTTGATTCCCTATGACCGTGATAAGTTTTTCAACATTAGTGGTCATCGTTATACAGGTTCTACTGAGCAAATATCAGCACCTTTGAGCTATGCCCGTACTGGTAAGGAGAAGTTCGGTCTTGATGGTTATGCTAACAAGCGTAGCTTCTATACAATGCTCTCTTTCCTTTCTGCTGAAGACGATTTTGCTGAAATCATTAGTGCTACACTGACTTCAAAACCAAAAGAATTGGCAGATGCAGCCCTTACAGCTCAAACTCCTGATACGGATATAGATCCAGAAGTATCACAACGTTATGCCAAGGAGGCTGAACAGGCCTATAAGGAGTTTATAGAGAAGCAGACCTTTGTCAACGAATATATACAGAAGTCTTGGCAGATTAATCTCAAGCAGATGCAGGATATCTCTGTCCGCAGACTATACTCTTACATAAAACAGCATTAAAGAAATGAATTATAAAAAGATATTCCGACACAGCTTCGTACTGCCCTTACTCGTTCTGGCAGCCTGCTCGTCTAATGATGATGTCTTTGATAAGTCACCATCACAGCGTAGCAGCGAAAGCATTACTTCCTTGAAAGATGAACTTGTGAACGCACCGTACGGCTGGAGAGTCATCTATTTCCCAAAGACCGACTCATTACTATTTTCTAACTCCTCAGAACTTATACCGCACAGTGGTTTCAGAGGACATTACGGCTATGGTGGCGACTGCTTTACGATGAAGTTTAATGCAGACAATACCGTAGAAATGCGTGCCGATTACACTGCTCAATCTGTATCAGAAGTGCAGAAAAGTGAGTATCTCGTTGGTCGGAACAGCTATACTCAATTGAGCTTTATTACCTATAACTACCTACATCAGTTGGTCAACGACCGTTTTGCAGGTTCTTCAGACTTTCTTTATACAGGTAAGAATGAAGACGGCGAACTGGTTTTTCGCACAGCATCTTATCTGCAGCCAGCTCGTGAATATATCGTTTTTACAAAGCTGAAGAACAAAGAAGATATGCTTCAAACGGCACAAAAGGCATACGAGAATCGTACCTACTTCGAGCAGATGATTAATCCACAATTGCTCATTCATCGTGGTGGTCGTACCTATTTCCGTAGCGACCTCTATATTAAACGTAAGGTAGAAACCAATCAGGCACTGCTGAAGGAAATTAAAGAGAAGAAGTATTATCTTTTCCTCTTTACTCAGAAAAAGAACCCAATCCCTGACTATCCTGCAAAGGAAATCACAGGTCTCGGCTCTGGTTATACAGGAACAGAGCAAGGTATTACGTTCCGTTCAGGACTGCGTTATGACAGCAAGACGATGTTCTTCGACTTTGAGCGTGTTGGCAATCGCTTTGTGGCAGAGTTGGTGTCGGTCTATGACCCTCTCCTACGTCGTAGCCGCCTTGTAAGTAAGCATCTACACCCTGAAGGAGAGTTCACGGGTCTCCGTGCTGAAATTTATGATGCTCCCGTAGAATAATATGCAAAAGACAATAAAAACCTTTAGGAAAGTAAAAGTAAAGAAATATGATACGAAGTAAATATGCCGTTTTCTTTCTGGCACTGCTCGCTGTGAGCTGCTCACGAAGTAGTGAGGATTACGCCGAGGAAGACTATAATAAACTTTTCCCCTTTGGTGGAATAGAAAAGCCGAAGGTGTCGTACGAAGACCAAGTTGTACAGTTGGGTGACCCTTATGCCTCTGTATCCGACTTTGTCTATCCAGGAGTAGAAATCACACAGAACGTAAGAACGTATAAAGTAACACTCACTTGTTCTTTCAAGGAACAGAGTTTTGCGGGTGAGAGCGGAACAACTGATAAAGTTGATTCGCGCTATGTTATCCGATATATTGATGCAGATAAAAAGCTCCGTACAATAGGAACAGACCGACGAGCACAAGGAACTGATTTCCTATTGACAAAAAACAAGGAACATATAGTAACCTTTAAGGCTCGTTCAGGCTTCCCAATGTTCCTTTGGGTGAACGGTGTTGGACCACAAAACTCTTCTGTTCACGCTACCATCTCAGCAGTATCAGAAGATGGTTTCACCATCGTAAAACCTTTAGCCGTACACGAATATCAAAATCAAGAGGGTATTGACAAAATAAAAGCACCTTTCTGCGCTTATATCATCCTCCCTTAATATACAAAAGAATGAAACAAAAAACATTTATTTATAGCCTCCTACTCCTGCTTGTTTCAGTACTTTCGTCGTGCAGCCAGTGGGAAGGAGAAACGGTAGAGTCGGCTTACAGAGAGCCACAGATACCAGATCCTTCCTATCAGTTCAAGCGTAATGGTAGTAGTAGTGTCGACTATCTCGAATGCAGTTTGCTACGTGATCCACTCGATTATATTTATAGTAGCTACCTCAGGCCAGCTAACATTATGTATGAGGGTACAATGACACGTGTCAAAGGGTATTTTAATAATGGTGAGTTTGGTTTAAAACCACAAGAAGAACTGGCTACTTCATCACTCCATAAGGCTAACAGAGAACGTATTTTGAATGATGTAGAGGAAATCTTCGAAGTAACAGGCAAACTTAGCGGACTTGGACAGTCCAGTCCTGGAACCTACCGAAATCACAAGGCAGTTATGGGGGAAGGCGGTTATGTAGGTATCCATATCGGTGATGTCAACATTGCTTTTGCCAACGAAAAAGGACTTGTTGTCGCTGAAATGTTCAATGGTATTATTTGGGGAGGAATCTATTTAGATAAGATTCTCAACGTACATCTCAACGACAGCCTTTACAAGGATTCACGTCTACGCACAGAACACGAGCGTACAGCCTTACTACCTGGTCGTAATTATACTGAATTGGAACACCATTGGGATCTTGCCTATGGCTATTATCAGTATTGGTTGCCTTATGTACAAGGGAGCGGACTACCACTGTTGCGGGAGAGCCGTATTAAACTTTACAATGCTTTTGCACGTGGTAGGCTGGCTTTGACGGAGTATCGTTACGATGAGGTTCTACAACAATTGCAAGTGATAAGAGCAGAACTCTCAAAGGTAGCAGCCGTAAGAGCAATGAATTTGCTGGTAAGCGATATTACAGTAGGCAACCTTGATGAAGATATCAATAATGCACTGGTATTCCTTTCACAGGCTTGTGGTGCCGTCTATGGATTACAGTTTACAGTGCAAGAATCTGGTAAACCTCATCTGAGCTATGAGCAGGTGAAGGCATACATCAACGAACTAACCGCTGGTAACGGACTTTGGGAAAAGCAGCGCCTCTTAGGAGACGAGACTATGACTGGTTCACTCAAGTATGTTGCTGCCCAGATTGGTAAGACCTATGGTTTGACACTCAACGATGTAAAACGTTCGTATTAAATAAATAACATATAAGTATGACACATAGATTTTATTTCATGATAGCCTTGTTACTACTTCCACTTATGGGTAAGGCACAGTTGAACAAGGAATTATTACTCAACGGAGGATTTGAGGAATATGCCCAGCCCCCAACACCTCCTGCAGATGATGATGAGGACGAAGGCGATGAAGAAGAGGAAGAGGATAAAGGTTCTTTCGATCCTTATCAGAAACCACTTTTTTGGTATATCAGTGACCAGCTTGGATACTCAAGAGTAAAGGATGCACACAGTGGACAGTTTGCCATAAAAGTTTATCCTAATGGACACTCTTTCTACTCACGTGACAAAGACTCCAATATCAACTGTATTAATATTAAAGCTGAAGGTGAGTACAAACTCTCTTATTGGTATAAAGGTAAGGCGAAAAAACCAAATATAATTGCTATTGTCGATTGGTACAAGGGAAACAGAATCGTAAGAAAGGACCGCCTCTCCGCAGAGAGAGTTACTCGCTTTACAGATGATTGGCAGCAGAAGACGATTATGCTTACAGCTCCTGCAGGTGTTGAGAAAGCAGGTATAGGCTTTGAAATAGAATATGATGCTTCTGCCAATGATGGCGGTTATATTCTCTTTGATGATATTTCTTTTATGCAGACTAAGGAAGCTCAGAAAGAGCCAACACTTACCGCACCAACGGCTGTAAAGGCAAAAGTCCAGCAACGTGAGATAGAACTTTCGTGGGATGCAGTTTCTGAGGAGGGCGTTAGCTATGAGATACGTTGTAACGAGCAAGTGATAGCCAAGACAGCAGCGACTTCTTATATCATTGAAAAGCTTTCGCCTAACAACTCCTATCGCATCACGGTGACAACTATTAAGGGTGACGAAAGATCAAAGCCATCTCAGGTGGTCAGCGAACATACATTGCAAATGACTGAGAGTGTAGACTATGAGGGACGTATTCCTTATCTCTACACTATACGTGAAGATGGCGTTTGTCCACGTACTTTGCGTCTATACTACAACGATTTGGCTAATCCTGATGCCCTAATCAGCTACAAGATTGATGGGGTGACGGCTACCCCTGAGGGAAGTGTTCTCACTTTCCCAAGCAAGGGAAAACATATCTTGCAAATTGAAATTGAGGAGTCTGCCGATCGTAAGTGGGAAATTGAATATAAACTGAATGTCGACTAACAATGAAAAAAATACTATTTTATCTATTGCTTCTTTGCTGCGGTGTCAGCTTTGTGGCTTGTAAAGAGGACGCATCAGAAGACAGAGAGATTCAGGTGGGAGCCAATGACCTTAAGGAAGTAACATTGAACAAACTTACTACTCGTATGATTCTGTTACAGGGTGGTAATGGTAAGTATATTGCCAATGTAGCTGACTCGAAGGTTGCAAGTGTTTCTATTAGTAAAGATACTTTGCGCATCAATGGTATTCTCGAGGGTAACACCTATGCCACGATTATCTCTGGCGACTATAAAAAGGTTGTGAACATCAATGTTGTTGTACCTGAGCTCAGTATCAGTCAGTCAGAAATCAGACTTTATCCTCGTGATGAAAGTAAATTTATTAGTCTGAATGGTGGTGGCGATGTTGTCGATCTAAAAATAGACGACCCTGACAAGATTATAGATGCAAAATGGAATGCGAAGACAAATATCTTAGAAGTGCAGGCTCACTATGAAGGTGAGGCAAAGATAAGAATAATTTCGCAGGACAAACGGGAGAAAACCCTCAAAGTGATTGTTCGCTGCGATGGTACAGCCGACCGTGTGGGCATCTATGGTACAACTTCTCACAGCCTTTATGAGCAGATGAACACGGTGATGGCTGTGCGTCGTCCAGGTGTTGGTGTGTGGCTCTGTAATGGAGCTCGTCCTTATACATCACGCAGAGTATTGAAGATTACACCTGCCGTCGTTAACCCTGTTGTTGGCACACAGGTAGAAGTTTCTCTCTCAATACTCTATCCAAACGAGTTTGCTTCTACGAAGATTAAGGAGGGGAAAAACAAACTCTATGTAGAAGAAGTAAGAGAGAAGGATGTCGTTCTGCGTGGAAGGGGATTTAAATTTGTTATTCCTTATGAGAAGAAATAAGCAATCTCCAAGTAGAGAAAAGTTCTGATTCGGCAAGACTTGTTCGGGCTAACCGCTTGTTAGACGAATCATCTTTCAAATATAGTCAATTATTAATCAATCATTTTAAAAAACAACTATGCAATTATTTACATTCAGGAAAAATGTGCTTCTTATGGCACTGACATTAATCTGTTCAGCATCTTTTGCTCAGAAGACAGTAACGTTGACTAAAGCAGGTGAGCTTTCTAAGCACATCACTGCAGCAGAGAAGTATAAACTGACTTCACTGACTGTTTCAGGTCCAATTGATGGTACTGACGTTCTTTTCCTCAGAGAGATGGCAGGTAGAGATATAGATGGACATGAGACTGATGGTCAGCTTTCTACACTCGATTTATCAAATGCCAACATCGTTGCGGGGGGCAGTACCTATTATAAGGTGAAACGAGGTTTATCTACAAAGTATTATAATAATGCTGAAGATAACGTGGTAGGTCTTTATATGTTCTATAACTGTTTAAAGCTTACCAATGTGAAGTTGCCTAAAACAGCTACAAAGATTGAGGTGTACGCCTTAGGTTTCTGCAAGTCTCTGAAAGAATGTACACTTCCAGAGCAGCTGACTGAAGTTGGAAGTTATGCTTTCACCAATACAGCACAGTCTGAGGTTAATTTCCCCTCCACACTCAACCACCTCTATGACAAGGCATTTAGCAAGTGCCAAAGTTTGAAGACGCTCCGCTTCACATCTCCAGAAGTGCCAGACTTTGATAATGAGCCTTTTGCAGAATGTAAAAACATAAAAACGGTATATGTTCCTAAGTCAAAATTAGAAGAATATGAGGAGCAGTTAGTCCTCTCTGAAACTGATGAAGTAGTCTTTAAGGGTGAGGAACCAACAGGTATTAATTCACTTTCATCTACTGCAAATACTGTTGAAGTGGCACGTTATAATGCAGCTGGTCAACGCATCACCCGTCCTATGAAAGGTTTAAATATCATCAAACTTTCGAATGGTAAGGTGGTAAAACGCATTGAACAATAAGTCTTTCCCCAGACTTACACTAAAATTATCAAAAGAGTAACAAGGCAAAATCAAATCTGATTCGCCTTTCAATATTCCAACAGCCGTATCAAAGCATAACTTGCCAAGGTACGGCTGTTCCCTTTATATAGTATATCTAATTTTACACTATTCCTTAACACAAACAAACAAATAATTTATTAAGCCAAAAACCTTCAACGTTGTTTCTTGTTTTAGATGACATACAGGTTTTTGACTTAACTACCTCTTATAAATACTTGTAACTTGATGCCTTATCGGCGGCGCATAAGTATCACGTATATAATAACAGGTGCGCCAATAAGTGGTGTGACGGCATTGAGTGGGATAACACCTGACTCACCAGGAAGATAACAAATAAAATTACAGAATAAAGCGATAGCTGCACCACTCAACACGGTTCCTGGAAGAAGTATCTGATGATTCTCAGTGCGGAACAAGAGGCGAGCTATATGTGGAATTGCCAAACCAATAAATGAGATTGGACCACAGAAAGCAGTTGTAATAGCAGTTAAAAGTCCAACAACTACTAATAATATATTCCGAAGTTGACGTGTACTAACACCCAAGCTCTCTGCATATTGTGGTCCTAAAAGTAAGATATTCAACGGCTTTACCAATAGAAAAGACACAAAAATCCCCATCAAACAAAGCAATGCGAAGAGAGGAATATGATTCATTGATACACCTCCGAAGTTTCCCATTCCCCAAATCAGGTAACCCTTTACGCCTTCTTCTGATGCAAAGAAATTCAGAAGTGAAACTGCGGACGAGGAAACATACCCTACCATAATACCAACAATGAGCAATAATACGCTGTTACGTACCAAAGTAGAAAGGAACAATATGAGTGCTGTCACCGTGATTGCTCCAAGGAAAGCAGCAGTGAGAATAGCGAGGAAACCTGACACAGTGAACATTGTTGTAGACACAGTTCCCCCTAATAACAACATCACCAAAGCAACACCTAAGCCTGCACCAGAACTGATACCAAACACATCTGGACCTGCCAAAGGATTACGAAACGCTGTTTGTAGCATCAAGCCACAAACGGATAAAGATGCTCCACAAAGTATGGCAGTAAGTGCTTGAGGGAGTCGGTTCTCTAAAATAATATATTGCCAGCTCCCTTTTCCTGTAAAACGACCACACAGAATATCCAAAACATCAACAAAAGGAATCTGAACTGAACCTGTCGTTAAATTCAATCCAAAAAGGAGTAAGACACTTACTACTAAGCATATAAAAAGAAGAAGATTCCGTTTCATCATCTTATCGTTTCATTTCTATCAATCCTCCAACTTCTGATAGTAACGCAATGGTGCTATATGTAAGTCGGGATGGAAGAGTTGAATCAAGTCAGAAAGCAACCAATCAGGACGCCAGCTTACCTCTTCAAAGTAAGGCTTGCTATCTACTTTACAACCATATATTTCCTTTGTTTGATAAGGTTTCAACTTTGCATAACCAGGATATTCTGCCAACAACAGCCGACGATTAAACTCACCATTATAACTCAAAACCCAGAAATCGCTCTCTCCAAACTTATCCAATATCGTTTCAAATGGCATTGTAAGACTTCCACTATGTTTATCCTTAGAGTAAGCATAACTTCCGTGTGCATCCTTATATAGCAATCCCACACTGCTCTCACCACCTGGCAAATACCAAACAGCTCCGACCTTTCTATCTGGTAAGATGCTTCGTATTATCTTACTTTGACTTGCCTGCGCACTTAACCTCTTATAGTTCTTTTCAACAACAGCAAACAAGGAGTCAGCTTCTTTCTCCTTACCAAAGAGCAAACCATAGAACTTCATCCATTCGGCACGCCCTAAAGCTGAACGCTCCATATAATCCGCACATTCAATTATTGGTACACCTATCTGCTCTAAACGTCCATAGCCTCCACTATTCTCAAAAGGCGAAAGAAAGATTGCATCTGCATCTAAGTCAATGATACGCTCAACATCGGGTTTCATTCCGTTTCCACAATCCGCAATTCCACCTTTCATCCGTGCACGTTTCTGAATATCTGGGATAATCATATACTTCAAGTCGGCAACACCCGCAATAGCCTTCTGTGCTTGAAGCATCTCGGCAAGATTAGCATGAGCAGTAGTGAAGATAACGCTTTTGCGAAGAGGGATAACGACTTTTGTGCCATCATCAGGAACTTTTACGTTGGAAGTATGCCCAACGAGATAGTAAGTATGCAGAACCGCCCCCTCTTTCCAGGGATTTAACAAGCGTACAACAACATATTCTTTCGTACGTTCGATGGTAATATTACGAGCATACTGCAGTTCTATTTTTGTTCCTTTATCGCTTTCGTTAGCCACCTGTTTCTGCTGCTTACCACAGGAAAACAACAATAAAAGAGAAAGAGTAAATACCAATAAATGTCGCATAATTAAGATTTTGTTATGCAAAAATACAAAAAAAGCAGAAATCCTTTGCCCGATAAGAATTATTTTTATAATTTAGTCCGCTATAACTAAGGTGGGTTCTATTAATTACCACCGAAATCAAATCATGGGTTACGTTTTATCATCTTTCCGACTCTCTTCACCTCAAAGATAAGTCTCGAAATACGACAAAGCTAATTAATAGAACCCATCTTTAACAACCTAAACGTATTAAACTAAACAACTAAAACCATGGCAGAAGAAAAATCTAATGCACTTAGTAGCCATCTTGAAATGAAAAAAGTTTGGCAATTTTTAGCCATCTTCGTGGTTACAACCATTGTTTGGAATCTTCCCACAAGTACCTTTGGCATTGACGGGCTGACCGTAGTACAACAACGCATCATTGCAATCTTTATCTTTGCAACCTTATCGTGGCTAACAGAATGCATCCCAGCATGGGCAACCTCGCTGAGTATTATGGCTATTATGTGTGTCACGGTGTCGAAAAATGCTTTTGGAATCTTCAAAAGTGACGGAATCGGTGATTTACTTGATTCAAAGGAAATCATGGCATCCTTTGCCGACCCTATCATTATGCTCTTCCTCGCAGGCTTTATCTTAGCGATTGCAGCATCGAAGTCGGGTCTCGACACACTCTTAGCGCGTAACCTTATCAAACCTTTCGGAAACAAGAGTGAGAATGTTCTTTTGGGTTTCCTGATTATCACAGGACTCTTTTCTATGTTCATTTCAAATACAGCTACGGCAGCATTGATGCTTACTTTTCTTACTCCTGTCTTCGCAGCTCTGCCTGCTAATGGTAAGGGCCGTATAGCCTTAACGATGTCAATCCCTGTAGCAGCCAACCTTGGTGGTATGGGAACACCTATCGGAACGCCTCCAAACCTCATTGCTCTTAAATATCTCAATGACCCTGCAGGACTGAACATGAACATTGATTTCGTGCATTGGATGGCATTTATGGCACCGCTTGTAATCGTCTTAATGCTATTGTCATGGAGAATTATTCTTTACTTCTTCCCATTCACACAGAAGACAATTCATTTGAAAATCGATGGAGAAGTACATCGTGGATGGCGTATGTGGGTAGTAATTATAACTTTCATTATCACTATTCTCTTATGGGTAATTCCAAAGAACATTACAGGAATTGACACCAATACCGTATCAATGATTCCAATGGCAATCTTTGCTGTTACAGGTGTTATCACAGCAAAAGATATGCAAGAGATTAACTGGAGTGTTATCTGGATGGTTGCTGGAGGTTTTGCTATCGGACTGGGAATGAACGGTTCTGGACTTGCTGATGCTGCCATAGAGAGTATTCCTTTTGGAAATTGGAGTCCTATCATCATCCTTGCTATCTCTGGATTGATTTGCTACTTCCTCTCCAACTTCATATCAAACACAGCTACAGCGGCATTGTTGGTACCTATCCTTGCCGTAGTGTGTCGTGGCATGGGTGACAAACTTGGTGGCATCGGTGGTACAAGCACTGTCCTCTTTGGTATTGCCATTGCTGCTTCTACGGCGATGTGTCTTCCTATCTCTACCCCACCGAATGCTATTGCTTATTCAACAGGACTCGTTAAGCATAATGATATGCTCAAAGTGGGCTTGACCAGCGGTATTGCTTCCCTCATATTGGGTTATATCCTGCTTTATTTCATCGGTCA
>CAMUQM010000015.1 GCA_947095945.1 uncultured Prevotella sp. | reverse complement strand
GGCTAATAAGGCTCATAAGCCTAATCTTCCTAAAAACTAATTGTGATTTAATAACTGGCGCATAGTGTCGAGTTTGGCTTCTGTTTCTAGCCATTCATTCTCTTCTATACTCTCCTTTAAGAGTCCGCCACCAGCATAAAGACGACAAGTAGAACGAGAGAGTTGCATACAACGGAGGGTGACATAAAGTTTTGCCGTACCATTATCGCCGAGCAAGCCACTGAATCCACTGTAATAACTGCGGTTCAGTTGTTCGTTATGAAGGATAAACTGTTGTGCCTCATCCTTTGGCATACCGCATACTGCAGGGGTAGGGTGGAAGGCTGTAAGGAATGCTCCGAGTCGTTTTGTATCCTCTAAGCGGAAAGTGAAATCAGTCCGAAGATGTGCTAAATGTGCTGCGCGTGCAGTATAAGGTTTGCTTTCTGTTATTTCAGCAGCAAACGGCTGTAAGCAAGTGCGGATATAGTCGGCAACAAGCTGTTGCTCTTCTTGATTCTTAGTAGACCATTGCATATCCTCTCTTTCATACTTCATCGTACCTGCTAATGCCATTGTCTGGTAGCCGTCGGCATCGCCACAGAGCAGAATCTCAGGACTTGCGACAAGCCACATACCAGTCTCTGCTGTATAAAAAAGGGCGATATAAGAGCGTGGATACTTTTCGCAAGCTTTGAGAAAAATGCTTCGAGGACTTGCGCTCTCGTCTTTTGTTTCTACAACCGAGCGTGCCAGTACTAATTTACGGAATGTATTGAATTCTAATTCTTTATGGAAACGACAGAATGCATCGTGATAAACCTCGCGAAGCGATGACGTTTCATTGGTCAGCACCGTCTCGTCTTGCCATTCAGGAATAGCCTCAAAGCCCTTGCTACCGTCTAATGGAAGAACAGTAGAAGAACCCTTCTGCCCGTCCAGCAAGTAAAGTGTGTTGCTATCATCGCAGTAGAAAGGAGCAATAACGAACCCCTTGCGCCCATTAAGGGATGCAAGTGAAAGGATAGCCGTTGGCTTTTCTGGTTGTGAGTAGCAATGACAAACCTTCTCGAAAGGCTCACGATAGATAAAGAAAGAATCCATTTACTTCTCTTGTGGGGCTATGACGTAGTTGGTGACTTGTACGCTTGAGATGAGCTCGTCTTCGCCATTCTTGATATCAATGTTCCATACGTGTAGCGTATGCCCCTTGTGAATCAGTTTTCCGTAAGCCGTAACAGTTCCACCATAAGGCATAGCCTTGACATGATTGCCGTGTACGTTGATGCCCATAGCCATCTTTCCGGGGCATAATGCCATTGAGCCTACACCTGCGAGATTCTCTGCAAGAGCCAATGAAGCCCCGCCAGCGAGGAAGCCGAAAGGTTGTTTGTTACGGTCGTCGACAGCCATTCTTGCCTTCAACGTGTCGTCTTCTGGCGTAGAAATGAACTCCATGCCGAGTGTGCGGCTCAGCCCGTCTTCTTGATGAATACTATTTATGATGTGTTCTATGTTCATAATCAAATCATCTTAATGTTATGCAAAGATAATAAAAGTTGGATAGATAGCAAAATCATAGTAGGTTTAATAGGTAGTTAAATATAGGCAAAAGTTAAGTTTGGCTACTTTAGAACTTAGCTATAGCCTTGTTAAAGATAATGTTTTCGCTTCCTAATTGGTGTGTTTACGTCTGGCACGTGTGGTGTTAAGGCTCCGCACATGTGGTGTTGTTGGTTAGCACCAATGGTGTTAACGGCTAAATAGCTTGCAATAAACAGTCAAGAAAGGAGCAAGTGTTGGGATGCAATACCGATATAGATGTAATAAGCGACATTATGATTTGGGTTTAAGAAAACTCTAATGCCATAAAAAAGGAAAAACCAGCCATAGTTTGCGAATTATTTAGTAAATTTGCAAAATATAAGAATATATTCGATTTAATTATAAATATGAACGTTTTAGAATTATCTGAGCAGGAAATTGGTCGCCGCCAAAGCCTGCAGGAATTGCGTGAGATGGGGATTGATCCTTATCCAGCAGCAGAGTTTCCAACGAATGCTTACTCTACTGATATTAAAGAGCAGTTCAAAGAGGATGAACAGCGTGAGGTTGTAATCGCTGGTCGTATGATGGGACGCCGTGTTATGGGCAAGGCTTCCTTCGCAGAGTTACAGGATAGCAAGGGTAGAATTCAGGTTTATATCACTCGTGACGACATCTGTCCGGGTGAGGATAAAGAATTTTATAATAAGGTATTTAAGAAGTTGCTCGATATTGGTGACTTCATCGGTGTTAAGGGTGTAGTGTTCAAGACACAGATGGGAGAAATCTCTGTACATGCTAAGGAGATTACCGTTTTGTCTAAGAGCTTGAAACCACTGCCTATCGTTAAGTATAAGGACGGTGAGGCATACGATAAGTTTGAGGACCCAGAGCAGCGTTATCGTCAGCGTTATGTTGACCTCGTTGTGAACGATGGTGTGAAGGATACTTTCTTGAAGCGTGCTACCGTACTGCGTACTATGCGCCAGTTCTTCGATGAGGCTGGTTATACTGAGGTTGAAACCCCAACCTTGCAGAGTATTGCTGGTGGTGCAAGTGCACGTCCATTCATTACTCATTTCAATGCTCTTAACGTTGATATGTACATGCGTATCGCAACAGAGCTTTACCTGAAGCGTCTGATTGTTGGTGGTTTCGAGGGTGTATATGAAATCGGTAAGAACTTCCGTAACGAGGGTATGGACCGTTTTCACAACCCAGAGTTCACTTGTATGGAGCTTTATGTACAGTACAAGGACTACAACTGGATGATGTCTTTCACAGAGAAACTTCTTGAGAAGATTTGTACAGAGGTAAATGGTAAGCCAGAGGTACAGGTTGGTGACAAGGTTATTAGCTTCAAGGCTCCATTCCGTCGTTTGCCTATCCTCGATGCTATCAAGGAGAAGACAGGCTTCGATCTCAATGGTAAGACAGAGGAAGAAATTCGTCATATCGCTGTTAGCGAGTTGAAGTTAGAAGAGATTGACGAAAGCTTCGGTAAGGGTAAGCTTATTGACGAAATCTTCGGTGAGTTCTGTGAGGGAACATACGTTCAACCAACCTTCATCACTGACTATCCTGTTGAGATGTCACCACTGACAAAGATGCATCGTTCTAAGCCGGGACTGACAGAGCGTTTTGAGTTGATGGTGAATGGTAAGGAGTTGGCTAATGCTTATTCAGAGCTGAATGACCCAATTGATCAGGAGGAGCGTTTTGTTGAACAGATGCGTTTGGCAGACAAGGGTGACGATGAGGCGATGATTATTGATCAGGACTTCCTCCGCTCTTTGCAGTATGGTATGCCTCCAACCTCTGGTATCGGTATTGGTATTGACCGTCTGGTGATGCTGATGACTGGTAAGGAGTACATTCAGGAAGTATTGCTCTTCCCACAGATGAAACCAGAGCCAAAGATTCCACAGTCTTCTGTTAAGGAATGGGCTGAACTCGGTGTTGCTGAAGACTGGGTATATGTTTTGCGTAAGGCAGGCTTCAACCTCATCTCTGATATCAGAGACGAGAAGGCTCAGGGCTTGCAGCAGAAGCTCGGAGACATCAACAAGAAGTACAAGCTCGGTTATGAGAAGCCTTCTGTTGACGATATTCAGCAGTGGATTGATGGAGCTAAAGAAAAGTAAAAAAGTAAAAGAGGAAAAGTAAAAGGGTAGAAAGTAGGTTGAATTGTTAAAAGAGAAAGACTATTGTCGCAAAAGTATTAGGTCATAATTACGAAGCTAATATCTTTAACTCTTTCATCTTTTTACCTTTTTACTCTTATTCTTAACGCTTATGTTCGATGTTGGTAAAATAGCAATCATTGGAAGCGGTAGCTGGGCAACGGCTATCGCTAAGATTGTTGTGGAGCATACGCATCATATCGGTTGGTACTTCCGACGTGACGATAAGATAGAGGAGTTTAAGCGGAGAGGACACAATCCTTCTTACCTTACAAGTGTGAGGTTTAATATGAATGAGGTGATGCTCTCTTCGGATATCAATAAGATAGTGCAGGAGTATGATACTTTGGTGTTTGTCACTCCTTCTCCTTATCTGAAAGCCTTGTTAAAAAAACTGAAGACAAAGCTTCATACAAAGCTAATCTTAACGGCTATCAAGGGAATAGTTCCTGATGAGAACCTTGTATGTTCAGAGTATTTTCATGAGGCATACGGTGTTCCATACGATAACCTTGCGGTTATTGGTGGTCCGTCTCATGCGGAAGAAGTGGCGATGGAACGCCTTACCTATCTGACTGTTGGCTGCTCCGACCTTGAGAAAGCACGTGTCTTTACGGAGGTGTTGGCATCAAACTATGTCAAGACTAAGACCTCTCCTGATGTTCTTGGTATTGAGTATGCTTCTGTCTTGAAGAATGTTTATGCCATTTCAGCTGGTATTTGTTCAGGCTTGAAGTATGGTGATAACTTTCAGGCAGTGTTGATGTCGAATGCAATGCAGGAGATGGAACGATTCCTCAATACAATTAATCCGATTCAACGCTCTATCATTGACAGTGTATATCTTGGTGATCAATTAGTGACGGGATATAGTAAATTCTCTCGTAACCATACCTTTGGAACGATGATTGGTAAGGGATACAGTGTTAAGTCGGCACAGATTGAGATGGAGATGATAGCTGAAGGATATTTTGGAACAAAGTGTATGAAAGAGATTAATCGTCGTCTACACGTCAATATGCCAATCCTCGATGCAGTTTATAACATCCTTTATGAGCGTATTAGTCCACAAATAGAAATAAAATTATTAACAGATTCATTTAGATAAACAGAATATGGAAAGTATTAAGTTAGACATCACGAAAGCCGCCCAGTTCTTGAATCCGGGCGCAGTAGAGGCTTATGCTCCTCACGTTGCTGCAGCTCAGGACGCTTTGGAGAAAGCTACTTGCCCCGGTAATGACTTCCTTGGTTGGTTGCATTTGCCATCGAGCATTACCCCAGCGTTCCTTGCAGAGATTCAGGCAGTTGCTAACACGCTCCGTGAGAAGTGTGAGGTGGTTGTCGTTGCTGGTATCGGTGGTTCTTACCTCGGTGCTCGTGCTGTCATTGAAGCTTTGGGTAACAGCTTTGCTTGGCTTGTAAATGACAAGAAGAACCCAACGATTCTCTTTGCAGGTAACAATATTGGTGAGGATTATCTCGCTGAGTTGACAGACTATCTCAAGGATAAGAAGTTTGGTGTTATCAATATTTCTAAGTCTGGTACAACAACAGAGACAGCACTCGCATTCCGTCTTTTGAAGAAGCAGTGTGAGGATCAGTTAGGCAAGGAGGCAGCGAAGGATGTGATTGTTGCTATCACTGATGAGCATAAGGGCGCTGCACGTGCTGCCGCAACTAAGGAAGGTTACAAGACATTCATCATTCCTGATAATGTTGGTGGTCGTTTTTCAGTACTTACTCCAGTAGGTTTGCTGCCAATCGCAGTTGCAGGTTTCAACGTACAGAAGCTTGTTGAAGGTGCACAGGTAATGGAGAAAGAGACATCTGTTGACGTTCCTTTTGCAAATAATATTGCTGCTCGTTATGCTGCTGTTCGTCAGGGGCTTTACTCTGAGGCAGGCAAGAAGATAGAGATTGTTGCTAACTTCCAGCCAAAGCTCCACTTCTTTGCTGAGTGGTGGAAGCAGCTCTACGGAGAGAGCGAGGGTAAGGACCGCAAGGGTATCTTCCCAGCTGCTTGTGACTTCACAACCGATCTTCACTCAATGGGTCAGTGGATTCAGGAAGGTGAGCGTTCAATCTTCGAGACCGTAATCTCTGTTGAGGAGCCTAACGCTAAGGTACTCTTCCCACATGATGAGGAAAATCTTGATGGCTTGAACTTCCTCGCGGGTAAGCGTGTTGATGAGGTGAACAAGATGGCAGAGCTTGGTACTCGTTTGGCTCACGTTGATGGTGGTGTTCCTAACATCCGTATCAGCGTTCCAACATTGAACGAGTATTACCTTGGTCAGCTTATCTACTTCTTTGAGAAGGCTTGCGGTATTAGCGGTCTTATTCAGGAAGTGAATCCTTTCAATCAGCCGGGTGTTGAGGCTTACAAGAAGAATATGTTTGCTCTTCTCAATAAGCCGGGTTACGAGGCTGAGAGCAAAGCTATTCAGGAAAGATTAACTAAGGAATAAGAACCTCCCCCAACCCCTCCAAAGGAGGGGAGGGAAGCCCCACCCAACCTCCCCGAAAGGGGAGGAGTACTTAGCTGAATTTAGTTAAAGGTGGTGTGGGTAGGTTTCAAGGGGGGAATACTATTTTATAATATTCTTAATGTATCCTCAAGTTCTTCACATAGCTGAGGGACTTGAGGATAATAATATATAATAAGGTGAAGAAAATAGCTATGTCGTCTCAATCTCAGCAAAACATTTCCTCTCTCGGAGGGACTTCTTTGAGAGTTCCTCAAGTCGTTCTCTTTGATATGGACGGTGTTCTTTATGATTCAATGCCCAATCATGGTGTTGCGTGGCAGCGTGCTATGAAGGAATTCGGTATTCATTTTACGCTCGAAGATTCATATGCAACAGAAGGAGCGCGTGGTGTTGATACTATTCGTAAGTATGCTAAGGCGCAACTCGGTAAGGAGCTAAGTGAGGAGAAAGCACAGCGGATGTATGATGTGAAGGCTGCTTACTTTCATGAAATGCCAGAAGCAAAGGTGTTTGATGGAGTGATAGACCTTATGCAAAAGATTAAGGCGAGCGGATTAAAGATTGGTATTGTGACGGGAAGTGCACAACTTCCGCTGATTGAGCGTGTCACCCGTGACTTTGGCGACTTCGTTTCTACAGACCAGATAACAACGGCTTACGATGTGAAACGTGGTAAGCCGAACCCTGATCCTTATCTGATGGGATTGCAAAAGGCTGGTAATTATCTACCAACAGAGGGTATCGTCGTTGAAAATGCACCACTCGGTGTTCATGCTGGTGCGGCGGCAGGCTGCTATACGGTGGCAATCAATAGCGGTCCATTGGATGATTCAGTTCTTTTGAATGAAGGTGCCGACATCCTTTTCCCAACAATCCGTGAGTTTGCTGATAATTGGGAACAGTTCCTAAATCATTTCCCCAAGTATTAAGTACCGACTTTTACTTAACTCTTTCTGCTGCGAAGCGTAGGATAACAGTCTATACATTTTACTCTCTTTCCACAACTTCCCATTAGGCAGTGACAGTTGATTTGTAGAGGAACAGAGGTGAGCCTTAGATACTTTTTCTTTTTTTGTTTTCGGCATTCCAATATTTTTTATTACCTTTGCACCCGTTGAGTAAGGATTAACTTATTAACAATGATGTTACAAGCAAAGAATTTCGATGAACCTAATGTTTTCGACTTTGTATAATAAATGATGTAAATACATTCGTTACTACACTCAATTCTTTAATATATCAAAATAAGAAAAAGATAGTAGTGAATTAATTATTTGGTAAATCCAATAGTTGTATACTCTCACACTGCTTTCAGGTTAACTTTTCCCCAGTAAGTAAAGAGTTTATAGGAGTTTCCTGTGTTATTTCTTCGTACTCTTACTTAGAATTATATAAGTTTATAAACAAAAAAACAACTATATTAAGTAAGTGATTAAAATTAGTTTACCTAATTAAGTTATTAATCATTAATTAAATTTTGCAATATGAATCAAAAACAAGAGAAAGCTTATATTAAGCCCTTGACTACATTTGTAGTTATAAGTGAAAAAGAGTGTATTATGAATATTTCTGCATCAGGCGGACACTATTCTGCAGATGATGACGAAACGCTGACAGCAAAGGGTTTTAACTTCTTTAGCGATGAAGAATATAATTGCGTAAGTGAGTTTGATGAGAATTGAAAATAAGAAGTAAATTAAGACAAAGCAAAATGAAAATGAAATATCAAAATTTGTGGGCTTTGCCAGTTTTAGCCCTATTTACATTAGCA
Source organism: uncultured Prevotella sp. (assembly GCA_947095945.1). GTDB lineage: Bacteria > Bacteroidota > Bacteroidia > Bacteroidales > Bacteroidaceae > Prevotella. Next base: position 10,855 of record CAMUQM010000015.1, on the reverse strand, counting down.
AGTTGTTCTAATGACGACACTGCACAAGAGAATAATGGAAAGCAGAAAGGAACACCTGCAGGAATGACAGAGTTTGCAGTAAAGGAGGAGGCTTCAACCCGAACCATGGGTGTATATAGTGGTTCTGGTATAGACTTTTATTGGACACAAGGAGACAAATTGTGGATTAAAAATGCTGCATCTTTGGTTCAAAGTTCTGATGATGACATTACAGGCAAGGCTGCTACTGCCAAGTTCTACTTTACTGGTGCATACAACGAACAGAGTTATTCCGTACGTTATACGGGAAAGGGAAATAATACAGGCGATAAGGTAACAATAAAGTCAGAACAGGAGCAGGCTACCCCTAATGATGGCTCACACATTGGTACGGATGGTGATTGTGGTACAGCAACGGCTACAAAAGGTGCTGATGGGAAGTATGAATTTACACTTTCTCACAAAGCATCATACATTACGTTCATACCTTATTACAGCCATGAATTTGCAGAAGATGTAAAGGTTACACAAATAACAGTAACTGCCGACGAAGTTCTTGCTGGAAAGTTTGACTTTGATGATAATGGACTTAAACGTACTTCTGTAAGTGATCCTAAAACGAGCATTACACTTAAACTGAATGGTGGTGATACGAATGGTTTCCCTATTCCTACCAGTTCAGCTTATGCTAAAAATGCTGCAATAATGGTTCTTGCTCCTGGTACTTATCACAATTTCACAGTGGAATACAGACTCTATGACCAAAAGACATTGGTTAAGGGAACTGTAACAAAGAATTATGGTGAACTTACTTTCCACGAGGGAAAGAACAAGAAAGTTGCAGCAGATTTGACAGTTCCTCACTACTCAAGCGATATATATTATATGTGGGATGCAACTGAAGGTCAGCATGTATGGAAAGGTTATGAAAATGATCAACTTACCGTCAATGATGCGATAAGTAGCAATTATCCAAAATTGGATACTGATTTACGATGGTTTAATACTGCTAATCACCCAACTGCTGCATCACATTCGGCAGCTAATTGTCCTAATGCTAATGAGATTCGATGGTATGTTCAGTATGGAGACCCTCATTGGGATTCCTCTATATGGTCAATTACGAAGCATTTATATGCAGGCGGTATGTGGCTGAAGAAAGGCAGTGTCATTGCTGCAGATCAAAACAAGACCTTGCAGAATCTTAAAGATGCCGCACCTGATCGGAAAAATTACACAAATGGTGACAATAATAGTTTTAATACTTATGCTATAAGTAATACAACCATTACGTATGGTAAACCTGCTAATTTGTCTAATTATATATACTTCCCAGCTGTAGGATTATACATTCAAAGTGGGCAGAACGGACAATTAAAAGATGTTGGAAGCAGGGCATATTACTGGTCAAGTACGGCACGTCCTTATACCAATTTAGTTGCGTATAATCTTCTTATTGAGAAAGGTAAGGTGGCTGCTGGTTATGGTGGTCGAGCAAATGCGCATTGCTTGTGGCCCCAATAATATAATATTATAGTATCTTAGATTAAGGTGTGTCAAATGTCAAATTTGATACACCTTAATTTTTTCTTCTCTTGGATGTTTGTCATATAGTACGAGTAGATTTTTAATGGTAGAACCAAATTCAGTCCCTCCGAAGTATAGAATAATAAAGTAAGCCTATTATATATAAGACAGACGGAGAAATAGATTGGACAGAGGTGAAATCAGTAAAGACAATATCACGGAGGTGCCCATGGCACAAAGAGCGCCAGAGACGTAATGTACGTGTTGCTGATAGCTTTGGTGATTAAGGCTTTTCATAAATCTTGCAAACAAAAACTCTATTTGTAGATAGCCTCCGTTGCTCTACGCACCGCGATGCCTCAGTGTCTACCATAGCTTTGTATTTAAGGGACGATTATGTATTTTAATTGAGCATGTGAAAATATATTACAAAACACACAGCCTAAAACATTACAATCTAATAATCTTACTCCCATAAAAGGCTCCCCTACGATTACATACTTATCACACTTCTTGAAAATCTCAAACTTTTATTCATCATTTTTCTTTTTTTTTATACCTTTGCGACTGATTTCAATAAACAACTAAACTAATGAAAAAATTACTGATTTTTGCACTGTTTCTCAGCTTACAAACAGCAGCTATGGCACAGGAGTCTAATGGATTGGAAAAGAACAAAGCTGTTTACTTGGAACTGTTGGGTCCATCAAACCTTGCAGGTATCAATTACGATGCACGTTTCAACGACCACACACGTTTTGGCTGGAGAGCAGGATTGAGTTTTGCTTATGGAAAAAATTCCGGCTTATTTGAACGGGGCTCAGATGTCCGTGGCTATGTAGTACCACTTGAAGTAAACTATCTCTTTGGTAGTCAGAAGAATAATCTTGAACTCGGCTTAGGTACTGGCTTGGGTATATATAACGTACACGAAACAACGATTGAGCTTGTAAATGGCCCAGCTTCTTCCTTGACAGCCGAGCAGCAGAAGCACGCAATCGGTCAATATCAAACGGATAATGGTATCAAGACAATGCTTGGTTACAGAGAAAGTCGTAACACTTTCGACCACTATTTCTTTGGAAACATAGGTTACCGCCACGTATCGAACAAGGGTTTCTTGTTCCGTGCAGGTATCACACCAGCCTTTACTTTCTCTAAAGACACCAGTAGAAAAGTGACATTCCGCCCATATCTTGCTTTTGGTTGGGCTTTCTAACTGCGATTCTAATACAACAAAAGCAGGGACGTACGTATTGTGCGCCCCTGCTTTGTGTTTACAAACACTGAGAATTTAGTGAATCACCTTATCTATCATATACTCATAATCGTAATCTTTCTTCACTGAACGCTTCTTCAACTCTACACGCATTGAATCAAAAGGCTGGGTATTATCGTATGAAGTAGAGAATCTTACCAGACATCCACCCTTCACAAGTTCAGCTTCTGGAACTACTTTCATATTCTTTCGAGCAAGCACCTTTGCAGGAAAGACAATCTGTGTCCCTCCCTTTGTCAGCTGTTCTACGAACGCAGGTGAGCCATAGTCACGAGCAAGTTTCAATAGTGAAGCCTTATCTACAGGTTTCTGCTGACACTCGTGGATGTACCTTACATAAAAATCTGTTACCATGTCTGACTCGTCCCACGCCATAGGAACAGGATAAACCTTACTACTTCCATCTTTAGACAACGCCAACAAGAAGGTAAAACCATCATCTGTTTCTGGATAACAGATAGAAAGTGGCAAATAAACAGAAGTGTTAGTTATGTCGGAAACTAAAGCAGCATAAACCTGAAATTCCTCATCCGCACATTTACAAATGTCTTCTCGAGTAAAAACCTTCTTATCAAACAAGACTTTACCACCTTTTGAAATACTAACAAGTAGCTTCTTCACAAACTCATCAGAATTCTTCACCTTAGTCTTACTATCAACTGTGTCAATCCGAACATGCCAGTCTCCATAGACCGTATCCATCATCACATTCTCGTTAGAGACATCTTCCGCCTTCAAGGTTTTATTCTCTTGAACAGCAGATGTATCCTCAACTTGAGATGCTGTGGGAGCCTTCCGGACCCCGGGTGCACAACAAGCAGCCAGAAGACTCATACTCAAGGCGATAAGTAACAAAGCCGTAAAAGCCTTTGTCTTTCTACATTTTCTCATCGTTTTTATTTTTTATAGTTAGCAACAAATTCGATTTATTGATTTTTCTACAAAAGTAAATAAAAAGATTAATACTACAAGTTTATACCTTAATATTATTGATAGACAATACCTCTGTCCGGATTAAACTTAAATAACTTACTCGCTCGTACGAAATGTTTTTAGACAGATATAACCCTATTAGCTTTAGAAAATAAATTCCTTAACACAAAATGCCTTGAACACAGATGCTCACACAACGCTTTTCTGGAGACAACCTATATATATACCAAGAACTTACTGCAAGGTTTTTAGTCGTCAAACGTATTCGTGCTGAGCCTTAGCACCATTCGTGCTTACCACCAACTCCACACGTGTTAGGCATCAATAAAAAAGGAACCACCTCTCGTCTTAATATAGAAAGACGAAAAGCAGTTCCATTATCTATTCTTTTATTTATCCTCTATTAGCTGTTTGACACAGCCTCGTTGGCTCTACTTAACAGGAATCTCCTCCAAAGTCTGAACGAGAAGATTCCAGAAAGGCTCAACAGTTGCTATCTCAAGACGCTCCTTCGCTGTATGTGGACTGCGGAGAGTTGGGCCAAGACTTACAACATCCATACCCGGATACTTGCCGAGGATGACTGAACATTCAAGACCAGCGTGGTCTACCTGCACAATACCCTCTACACCATTCTGCTCCTTATAAACCTTCTTCAAGAGATTAAGGATTTCACTATCTGGATTTGGATCCCAACCACCATATTGACCACTGAAGACAGTCTTCATGCCAGCCATATTGAAGCAGCTCTCCAACTGAGCAGAGATATAATCTCTCATGTCCTCACGGCTTGAACGAGCAAGAATCATAATAGAGGCCTTAGTTGGCTCAATATGTATAATTGCAAGGTTTGACGAAGTCTCAACAACGTCTGGATAAGAAGGAATCATACGCAATACACCATTGTGGCAAGCGTAGATAGCATCAATAAGGTTGTCCTGAATATCGACAGGAACGAGCGTTGCTGGTTTCTCAACATCCTCTACGAAGAACTCTACATTTGGCTCAATACCCTTGAATTCATCTTCGATAAGTGCCTTCTGACGAGCAACCATATCCTTCAAAGCAGCAACGTTCTTCTGTGGCAAAGCCAAAACAACCTCTGCCTTGAATGGAATAGCATTACGCATATTGCCACCATCCCAAGAAGCTAAGCGTGCACCAAGTTCGGTAACAGCATTGCGAACGAAGCGAACCATCTCCTTATTGGCATTGGCACGACCCTCATTGATTTCAAGACCAGAGTGACCACCACGGAAACCCTTCAAAGTTACCTTAACAGCAGCTTCCTCGTCGTTTTCAACTTCCTTATACTCTAAGGTTGAAGTAACATCAACACCACCAGCAGAACCTATAACAAACTTACCCCATGTTTCAGAGTCAAGGTTCATAAGGATATCACTGTGTAGCTCACCGCTTGGCATCTCGTTGACACCATACATACCTGTTTCCTCATCACGGGTAATCAAAGCCTCTACAACACCATGCTTCAACGTCTTATCCTCCATGATAGCCATGATGGCAGCAACGCCGATACCGTCGTCAGCACCAAGTGTAGTATTGTTCGCATATACCCATCCATCCACGATATGTGTCACGATTGGATCGGTCTCAAAGTTATGATTACTATCTGGAGCCTTCTGTGGAACCATGTCCATGTGAGCCTGCAACAGGACTGTCTTACGGTTTTCAAATCCCGGAGTAGCAGGCTTGCGCATTACAACATTGCCACCAGCATCTACGTATGATTCAACACCAACTCTTGCAGCAAAGTCTAACAAGAATTTCTGTACTTTCTCTGGCAATCCCGAAGGACGTGGAACCTGTGTCAGATCATCAAAGTTTCTCCAAAGGCCTTCTGGCTTAAGATTTCTGATTTCACTCATAATGTTGATTTTAAAAGGTTATTATCATTGTTTATTGATTCGCTCAAAACTATCTTCTTCTACAATTACTTTGCAGGGCGGGTAAGTTCAGCTGGACCACCCAATGCCACTGGTGTCTTCGTAAAGCTCAGTGTCATCCATGCGTAAACACCTAAGAGAATAACCAGCAAGGTTTGAATGGTATGTACAATCAGTACAAAATAGAGTGCTTGATTGTCTGCCACCCCATAAAGTATCAGCATTGTTTTGACTGCAAAGTGCCATGGTCCTGCTCCATTAGGCGTTGGTACAATAACAGCTATTGAGCCAACGACAAAGCTAACAAGCGCACAAGAAAGACCGAGCTTGGCTGTTGCATCAAAGCAATAGAACGTCAAGTAATAATGTAGGAAGTAGCTTCCCCATATTGCCAGACTGTAGAAGATAAACAAGGGAACATTCTTTACTTTACGCAATGAACTTATTCCCTGCCATATACCACCAAACATCTCCTTCACTTTCTTGTAGAAAGATAGGTGACGTAGCACATAATAAAAGAGGACAATAGATGCAACACCACAGATAGCTGTTACCAACCAGCCCGTTGGTGAGAACATCCCAAAGATATCATCAATACGTGTTCCTGTCCTTGAGAAGAAATTCGTGAAAACTCTTATCTGCATCAAGAAAGCTGTGGCACTGATAAGCAGAACGATGAGCGTATCTACTGCACGCTCAGTCACTACCGTACCAATAGCCTTTGGAAAGGGAACTTTATCGTATCTATTCAACACTCCACAACGAGCAAACTCGCCAATGCGAGGAATAAGCAGGCTAACAGCATAAGAAAGGAAGATAGAGTTAACACAGACCGATGCGCGAGGATGCTCACCGATAGGCTCAAGACTCTGCTTCCATCTCCAACCACGAAAAGCCTGCGCCAATATGCCGAAAGGGAGAGAGAGAATCATCCAAGTCCAGTTCATTTCATGTAGAAGGACATGCTTGATACTGGAGAAGTCGAATCCCCTATACATCCAATAAAGGATTGCACTTCCAAGTACTAACGGCAATGCAATCTTCACAGTATTGTTGAACAGTTTCTTCGTCCTCATATAATGGAGCAAAGATAATTAAAATGTTTTTTAATGCAAAATAAAATGAGTATCTTTGTAGGCAAATAAAGAAAAATTATGAAATTAGTCAAGCCAAAGAAGAATTTGGGTCAGCACTTCCTCACCGACTTAAGCATAGCTCGTCAAATTGCTGACACCGTTGATGCCTGTCCTGATATCCCAGTGTTAGAGATTGGACCGGGTATGGGTGTTCTTACGCAATACCTTGTTGAGAAGCCACGTGAAGTGAAAGCTGTAGAGATAGACTCGGAAAGTGTTGCCTTTCTCTACGAGAAGTTCCCAAAGTTACGTGAGAATATTCTTGGACAAGACTTTCTTCTCATGGACTTAAATGAAGTCTTTGACGGCAAGCAGTTTGTGTTGACAGGAAACTACCCTTACGACATCTCGTCGCAAATCTTCTTCAAGATGCTTGATTACAAAGACCTTATTCCTTGCTGTACGGGTATGATACAACGTGAGGTTGCACAGCGTATGGCTGCTGTTCCCGGTTCGAAGACTTACGGTATCTTATCGGTATTGATACAGGCTTGGTATGATGTTGAATATCTTTTCACAGTAGATGAGAACGTTTTCAATCCTCCTCCAAAGGTGAAGAGCGCTGTTATTCGTATGACACGTAATGAAGTAACTGACATTGGTTGTGATGAAAAACTCTTCAAACGCGTAGTAAAGACTGTCTTCAACCAACGTCGTAAGATGTTACGTGTGAGTCTACGACAGATATTTAACATGGGTAAACCAGCAGATGGTTTCTATGAGCAGGACATCATGACCAAACGTCCTGAACAATTATCTATCGCTCAGTTTGTTAATTTGACCAATATGGTTGAGGAACAATTGAATATTCTTGGACAATAAGTTGAAAGAAGTTTAAGTCCTTATGATGACAAGAAAAGAACAATATAACCAACTAATACCGCAGATTGCAGGGCTTATCAAGGGCGAAACAAACCTTGTGGGCATCTTAGCAAATGTGTCAGCAGCCCTACACGAAGCTTTCCCGGAACGCTTCTTTTGGACTGGTTTTTATCTTCATGATGGCGAGAAAACACTTATCTTAGGACCTTTCCAAGGTTCGGTAGCCTGCTATACTATCCCATACGGCAAAGGCGTATGTGGAAAGGCATGGGAAGAAAGGCGCACACTGATTATCCCCGATGTAGAAGAATTCCCCGGACACATTGCTTGCAGCAGTCTTTCTCGTAGTGAGATTGTTGTTCCGATGTACGATTCTTCACATACTTTCCATGGTGTACTCGACATTGACAGTACCCATCTCAACGACTTCAATGAAGACGATAAAGAAGGTTTAGGACGCATCATCACGCTACTGATGGAAGAAACTCAAGACCTCTTCCAACAGAAAAGATAAGAAAGAGTGCTTTAAGATAGGAATAACCATCAATCTCTCCCCTATACGGATAGCGCATAACGAGTAAAACCTTGTTTTGACAAAAAAGTAAAGTAAAATCTTGTGCATATCCGAATTAATACCTATTTTTGTAAAGTAGAAATTTAATATTACGAATATATGTTAGACGTTAAGCAGACATTAAATGATGCCAGCGAGCGCATGGAAATGGCAACGATGTATCTCAATGATGAGTTGCAGCGCATCCGTGCTGGCCGTGCAAACGTAGCCATCCTCGATGGTGTACGAGTAGAATCTTATGGTTCAAAGGTTCCTTTGAATCAGGTTGCCTCAGTCATGGTGCCTGACGCCCGTACCATCGCTATCAAGCCATGGGATAAGAAAGCTATCCGAGATATCGAAAAGGCTATCATGGACTCAGATGTTGGTATCACACCAGAGAACAATGGTGAGCTGATTCGTCTGAACTTGCCTCAGCCAACAGAGGAGCGTCGTCGTGACTTGGTAAAGCAGTGTAACAAGATTGGCGAGCGCACAAAGGTTGAGATTCGCAATGTTCGTTCTGACATCAAGGAGAAACTGAAGAAAGCTATCAAAGACGGCCTTTCTGAAGACAACGAGAAGGATGCTGAGGAAAGCTTGCAGAAGATTCACGACAAGTTTATCAAGCAGGTTGAGTCACTGCTCGAAGACAAGCAGAAGGAGATTATGACCGTTTAAGAGCCTCCCCAAGCCCCTCCGAAAGGAGGGGATGTAATAGGCAAAATATATCAAGTACATTATCTATACCTCATTCATACGAAAATATACAAGCGGTTATAATTAGACTATTTATAAGCGATAAAATATTATTCTAACTGGCTTCCGTCAGGCACTCCCCTCCTTTTGGAGGGGTTGGGGGAGGCTCTTTTATTTTTATGCGCGGCTTAGTAATAAAGAACACGGGTAGCTGGTACACGGTAAAGACCGAGGAAGGCAAGACGATAGACAGCAAAATCAAGGGCAATTTCCGTTTGAAGGGGATTCGCTCTACTAATCCTGTGGCTGTTGGCGACCATGTTGTCATCACACCTAATCAAGAGGGAACGGCTTTCATTACAGAGATAGAAGACCGTAGGAATTATATTATCCGAAAGTCACCTAACCTCTCTAAGCAGAGCCATATCATTGCTGCAAACATCGACCAAGCGTTCTTGATTGTTACGACAAACTATCCTGAGACGTCTACCACTTTCATCGACAGATTCCTTGCCAGTGCCGAAGCTTACCGCATTCCGGTAACGCTTGTCTTCAATAAGCATGACTTGTTAGATGAGGACGAGCTACGTTATCAGCATGCTGTAATGAACCTCTATGAAACAATCGGTTATCAGTGCATAGAGATACAAGCAAGTGCAGAGCCTGATAACGAATTTAGTGTGGAGAAGATGAAGCCGTTATTAGCTGAAAAGGTTACACTCCTAAGCGGTAACAGTGGTGTGGGAAAATCAACGATTATCAATGCCCTCCTACCTCATGTCAATCTCCGGACAGCGGAAATCTCCGATGTACACAACACTGGTATGCACACAACAACGTTCAGCGAGATGCTGGAATTGCCAATGGGTGGATATCTCATTGACACACCGGGTATCAAGGGTTTCGGTACCTTTGATATAGAACGTGAAGAATTGACAAGCTATTTCCGTGAAATATTTAAGTTTTCAAAAGATTGTCGATTCTCAAATTGTACACACACACATGAGCCCGGCTGCGCAGTGAGAAAGGCTATCGAAGAACATTATATCGCTGAAAGCCGATATAATAGCTACCTTTCAATGCTCGAAGATAAGGAGGAAAACAAGTATAGAGAGGCCTTTTAAAAGTTCTTCTATCAAATTCGTAGATAGGAAATGGAATATATACTTGCACAGTATAACTATCCAATATCGAATGGTTCTACAGAAAGGATAAACAACATAATAAAAGCGCTGAAAATACAAATTGTTTCAATATTGTTTATCCATTACTATATTTTTTCACCTTCCAACAAGCAACTTGTTTCTTTGTTTACTGATAACTGTAAACTTTTTTCGTATATCTCAAAGCCAATACATGCTCTTTTGGCTTCTAAAAGATGCCTAATTGACTTGCAATAGATGCTCTTTTGAAGTGTTACTAACGCCCTTTTGAAGTCCAATTAAGCACCTTTTCTTTTACTACTTTATAACCGATTGATTTTCTGCTGGTTACAAACTTGCTTTTTACATGTATTTTTCATCCATATTTTAGGACTTTTTCATAAAAGTATGTAATGTTTTTTCAAAGTCTTATCAACATTTTAGGAAGCCACTTTTAGGTCTAATTCATGGTCTGTTTTTATACAAGAATGCACGACTTACGCATCCGCTTATATCTTTTTGGTGCGGAGTATGAGTCGTACATTCCTATAACTTCTAATAGCACTTGGTACAAATTGGCTCATATACAGCCTTTGTTGTGCCGTCTAAACGTTTGTTGCAGCCTGTCAGACTTCGATTTTAGAAGAATTCTTCCTCGTCGCTTTCCTCATCAAATCCGAATAGGGTAGGGTCGACAAATGCATCCATCTGGCGGCGGTCCTTCTTTGTTGGGCGTCCAGTACCACGTGCTCTGTCAACGAAACCACTGATGCGGCTCATCTCTAAGAGTTCATACTGCTTAGCTTCGGTCACATTTTCATAGACCTCAGGGATGAGTTTTGCGCCAACACGTTGTTCAATTGGTTTGAGAACCTTGAACG
>CAMUQM010000014.1 GCA_947095945.1 uncultured Prevotella sp. | reverse complement strand
TGGAAGAAGTGAATGTATTTAGTCATCAACCGACTTATTCTTCTCGTTCTGATGCATACGCACGAACAGCTGATTTCTCCTTTGGATTGCGTGATATAGAAAGTATTGGAGCAACTTGTCTACATGAGTTGTTACGAAGAGTACCAAGTGTTACGGTTGAATTGGGAAAATGTTATGTGAGAGGCGGTACAGCTGTGGGTGGAAAAAGACCTGCTGCCATTGCGATAGATGGTATATTTGTCAATGACGATTACGACTTAGACAATATCCAAATGTCTGATGTTGAGAGGGTGGATGTCTTTAAGAGTGGTTCAACAGTTATTTGGGGAGCTATTGGTGGTATGGGTGTTATTTCTATAACAACAAAGAAAGGAGATTTCAAAGCAGCTTCTGTTCCGCCGACAAATACAAAGTCATTTACGACATTGGGCTATCAAATCCCACAAAGTTATACTCCAAACTCACGTACGCCAGTATGGTTGCCTTCATTACGTGGAAAATCTTTCCGTCTACTTTTACCTGCAGAATATCGTTCAGACTATCGCATCATAGTTGAAGGTGTGACAAGTGAGGGAAGAATTATTCACTATGTGGGAGAGTTAGGGAAATAGGATAGGGGAGATTTAGTAGAAAAGGGGTCTTCAGGATTTTGGAGTGATAATGTTTAATGTCTGATTATCAATAACTTTTATAAGTTATGTACTTTTATATCCCCTTTGTTTACTGATATAAAAGAATACAAAGTACTAATTTAATGGTTACGAAAGTTGTTGTTGTACCACATGGGTTATACACACTACAAAACGCTTATAATGAACTATTTACAAACTTTCTTTACTAACAAGTGGTATAAAGGACATCATAACATCACTCCAAATTTTGGAAGAGCTTTTTTATCTTTGTCTTTCCCGCATTAATGGTGAAACGATACACTCCATATATAAGAAAAACTTCTACCATCTTCTCACAAAGACAAAGTACTTTGTGGAAAACAAGCGACACAATGTCACTGAGCTCGTAGCAATGTATACAAGACGTACCAAATACTGCTGGAAGTACAAGTGTCAGTACATTGAGTTGAGGGGATGTCTGGGGAATATACCAGTCAGGATATACCTGATTAAATATGGGCGTCGACAGACTTGGAATATCATGCTTAGTACGAATCTATTGATGAACTTTGTGCGTGCTTTCGAGTTATACCAGATACGATGGAACATTGAGGTGGTCAATAAGGAAACAAAAGAACACCTCGGACTCGGCTCATACATGGGTTGCGACTTCAATGGTCAGATAGCCAACGCAACGCTATGTTACCTTATAAATACCGTCATGGCTTTGGAAAAGAGGTTCACAGAATACCAAACCATGGGCGAACACTTTTCGGATAAGGAGGTCGACCTCATGGCGCTCACGTTATGGAAGCGAGTTCTTGCCTGCATTGAACACAATCTTCCTGTTTTAGGGGAAACACCTGGGATGATGTCCCAACACCTTATGGCTACATATCTGCGATAATGACAAAGAGATGAGCAAAATCCTTGTAATGGCTGAAGCATTGGAAAAATGGAATGAAGTATGTGGACAGACTGCTGAACTTCTATTAGACATGTGGTAGCCAACCACTGGGCGACAGGGTGTCCGCCATAGCAAAGCGACAACCGATAAAAAAGAAAGCAAGCCTTGGTGCAGCCCAATGGCGAATCCAAGACTTGCTTGTAAGTATGAGTTAGGGATTTAAGCCAAAAGGTCGAGATTATAAGTTCGATTCACAAAAGTCCGCCCCACGGAGGAACTTCCTAAATGGAATACAATTTCAATAACTCGTCTAAGGAAATATCTAATCCCACCTTTTTAAGGTTGCCTATCTGAGAATCATACAACGTCTTGATTAAACTCTTCTTTTCTTGAATAGAGCCATAATGAATACGTCTGTGGCACGTTGGGCATAGACAGACAATGTTATTTTCACAGTCAATGTTTCTATTTCTCGTTTGCCAAAATAGAGTGGCGTTTGATTGCGTGCAAGGTATCAAGTGATGCCCCTCCATGTAAGGTTTTCCCTTTGCCGTATTGAACGTAATGTGTTTCGGGTTGGCAACACAGCGATACTTGGCATGTACCAGTGCCTGCTTGGCAATCTTCGGATTTTTCTTGACCATCTTGCTGTTGTTCCCATTCAAGAAGTCTGGCTTATCCTTGGAGGTGTCCTTGAAATTATCCTCGTCGTCAAGCGTAATATCCTGAATAGCCTCTTGATAGCTCAAATCATCTTCAGACTCCTCTTTCTTAAGGTAGGCTTCGATATAAGATATTATCTTGTCGTCCAGTTTTGGATATGTACCTTTGTAAAAACGTTGCTGTCGGAACATCCAAGTGCTATAATCAGCAACGTGAATAACAAACTTTTCATCAAGCCCTGAAAGATTGAAAAGCGTGTCCGCTTCTATTGCATAGCTACAAACGGACTTTTCTCCGTTCTCTTCAATAGTCCTTTGGAGATTATCATCATAGATGCCTTTCCTATGAATGGTAGCATTGTCGCAGAAAGCAATAAGCTCTCTGTCTGATGAACCTATCATTTTCTTCGTATAAACAACGATAACACCAGAAATTGATTCCTCTGAAGGTCTTGCCCCAAGTTCTGAAATTGAAACATTACCGTATGCAGGGCAATAGCCATAATATCTGCCATCAACAGGATTCTTATCCAAATTGAATACCTCGTGTCCTATTCTTGTAGAAACATATCTACCAGAGAATAGGTCAACGTAGAGAATAGGGCGATTAGCCAATGTGGGCAATCCTATCAATGCAAACTCAACTTTGTCAAAGACTGACTCAATATAAGAAAGTAGCCTTTCGTTTTTATATGTAGGGTTTTGTATGCTACCTCCACCTTTGAAACCATTCTTTTCAAGGACACTTTCATTCAGTTCTTCTCCGTTGTATTCCTTTCGCAAAAGTAGCTTATATGTTCTATCATTGGGAGCATCAATAACCCAGTAATATTGATCCTCGCGAGGACAATTCTCGGCGATGACTTCCATTTGAAACATGACACGTCTTTCATTTGAAACAAACAAATAAATGATGTCTCCAACTGAGAAATGAAAGTTATCTTTCATTCCCCAGTTGATAAAGCCTTTATCGTGTATTGCGTTTGCATGTCTGCAAACTTTACTATTAGCAAAAGCTAACCAAGAGCGTTGGTGTTTATTCATAAATATTTGCGTGAAGAAGAACGGTCTAATAGTTATATTCCACTAATCGGTAGTATTGTAGAAACATGTATTATCGGGAAACTTGATATTCGGAATCCAAAGTGGGTGTCCATACCATCCCTTTTCTACATTGCCCAATACTCTATATAGCGTAAGAACAATATCGTTATTGAATTTGTCACCTAATTTCCTATCAGTAGGAGAAAGCAAAGTTCCCGTTCCTCTACTGATATTTCTATCTATACGAACAATTAGTCGACATTTCACAGTTGGTCTTTTTTCTCTCAGGGCTGAAATGCAATATGAAAATTTGGAACTATCAAAATCTGTGTTATCAATATCTCCAACATCTTTCAGAACTTCCAAAAGTTCTTCAGCAGGAACTTCTACAGAGTCTTCTGACGTATAATGCTCTACCAATCTATTTACTATTTTAGTATTAATAGGCAAAGGATTGGTCACAAATATATTAACTCCGCCAACAATCATATTCAGGAATTTGTTACCCAAAACATTTTTGCGAGTAGGATTAATTTTAACTCCTCTAACTCCATATACTCTTAACAAATATAAAGACTCATTAATCATCAAGCAATGTTGATGAACGAACACGGCTTAATGTTTCTGGTGTCATCTGCAGATAGCTGGCAATATAGACCAGCGGTGCACGCAAAATAACCTGTGGACTGAGTTTACACATTCTCTTATAGCGAGCCTGTGCTGTCTCAAAACGCACAAGGTCAGCATGTATCTGTGAAGTGATAAGACTCTCTTCTAATATCTTACGATAGAGAATCTGGATGTTGACATTATGAAGTGCCACCTGTTCCAACTTCTGTTTAGGCAGAGCATAAACCCATGTTGGCTCTAAAGCCTCAACTTGTAGTTTTGTAGGCTCCTCACGGAAAAGACTTTCGATACACATAAAGATACTTCTGTCCTCTCCTAAGTGTTCGGTAATCTGCTTGCCATTTTTGAAATAGAATTGGCGAATAAGACCTCTTTCTATATAATAAACGTGCTTGCAGACCTCACCCTCACTGAGAATCATCTGTCCTTTAGCGAATTTCATTGGCACGAGGATACTTTCAAGTACATCCAACTCGTCATGAGTCATCGTACTATATTTACGTGCCAATTCACGCGCTATATCTCTTGTATCGTTTACCAAATCTTTCATTTTCCTTTCCTTTCTTATATCTTTGATTTTAATCTAACTTCAATACTGCAAGGAATGCTTTCTGTGGTACCTGTACGTTTCCAACTTGCTTCATACGTTTCTTACCTTTCTTTTGCTTCTCAAGAAGTTTACGCTTACGGCTGATATCACCACCATAACACTTCGCTGTAACGTCCTTACGTACCTGTTTAACTGTTTCTCGTGCAACAATCTTTGCACCGATAGCAGCCTGAATAGCAATGTCAAATTGCTGACGTGGTATCAGGTCTTTCAACTTCTCACATATTTTTCTTCCAAATACAACAGCGTTGCTATCATGTGTCAGCGTTGAAAGGGCATCAACTGGTTCTCCATTCAAGAGAATATCAAGCTTTGCTAACTTTGATGGACGGAACGAATCAATATGATAATCAAATGAAGCGTATCCCTTTGAAATACTCTTCAACTTGTCATAGAAGTCTATAACGATTTCACCCAATGGAATCATAAAGATGAGTTCCAAACGGTTTCCGCTCACATAGTTCTGGCTAACAAGTTCACCTCTCTTGTCAAGACAAAGTGTCATAATAGGACCAATGTATTCACTTGAGGTGATAATAGATGCTTTGATATATGGTTCTTCAATATGATCAATCATCGTCTGATCTGGTAGACCAGATGGGTTATGAACCTCTTTTTCGTTTCCTTGCTTGTCATATACCATGTAGCTAACGTTAGGTACGGTGGTAATGACATCCATATTGAACTCACGATCCAAGCGCTCCTGTATAATCTCCATGTGAAGCAGACCTAAGAAGCCACAACGGAAGCCAAAGCCCAAAGCCTGAGAACTCTCTGGCTGGAAGGTCAGTGAGGCATCATTTAGTTGAAGTTTCTCCAAAGAAGCACGCAAACCTTCATAGTCATTTGGGTCAATAGGGTAGACACCGGCAAAGACCATAGGCTTTACTTCTTGGAATCCTTCAATTGCTTGCTTGCAAGGATTGACGATATGGGTAACAGTATCACCAACCTTCACCTCTGTGGCATTCTTAATACCAGAGATGATATATCCAACCTCACCCGTTGATAGTTGTTTGGTCGGCATCATGTCCATCTTCAATACGCCCACTTCGTCGGCATCGTATTCCATTCCTGTTTGTACAAACTTAACTTTATCACCCTTCTTGATAACGCCATTCTCTATCTTACAAAGTGTAATGATACCACGGAAGGAATTGAAGATTGAGTCAAAGATAAGTGCTTGCAAAGGTGCCTGTACATCCCCTTTTGGTGCAGGAACACGCTTAATAATTGCTTCAAGAATGTCTGCAACGCCTTCACCAGTCTTTCCGCTGGCACGAATGATATCCTTCGGGTCACAACCAATAAGGTCGACTATCTCGTCTTCTACCTCTTCAGGCATAGCATTTGGCATATCAATCTTATTGATAATAGGGATAATCTCCAAATTATGGTCGATTGCCATATAGAGATTCGAGATTGTCTGTGCTTGTACTCCCTGTGTTGCATCAACGATAAGCAATGCTCCTTCACATGCAGCAATACTTCGTGAAACCTCATACGAGAAGTCTACGTGTCCCGGAGTATCAATAAGATTAAGAACATATTTCTCCTTATCCAATGTGTACTCCATTTGGATAGCATGACTCTTGATTGTTATACCACGCTCACGCTCCAAATCCATATCATCAAGCATCTGCCCTCCAGTAATCTTAATCGTCTGAGTATATTCAAGGAGACGATCCGCCAAAGTCGACTTGCCATGGTCAATATGGGCAATAATGCAGAAATTTCTTATATGATTCATCAGTTTGTCTATATTTTCAAAGTGCAAATATAGTCATAATTATTGAGAATTAAGAACCTTAAAATAAGAAATTGCCTATTTTTTCTTATCTTTGCAACGGATATATAGTTAGGGATAAAATAAAAAGAGTTTTCTTCGTATAATGCCCCTAAACTAAATTAATATTAACTTGAATGAGAATGAAACATTTATTTTATGTAGGCATACTACTGCTCTCTCTCTCTGCTTGTCGTAATAGTCTGGAAGACAGAGCAGCACAGGAATGTAAAGAATATACCGAGAAGAAGTGTCCTACACCCGTAGTCAACGACACAAGAATGGACAGTATGGTATTTGAACCATCTTCTCGTACGATTCATTACTACTACTCACTTGTCGGAAATGCTGATAACGAACAGGCTGTTATTTCCAAGAAATCAGAGTTAAGAAACGCCTTGAATGATGCGTTAAAGGCTGATGCTGGGACTAAAGGTTACAAAGATGCAGGCTTTAACTTTAGATATACTTATCGTTCAGGAAAATCCCCTACAAAGGTGTTGTTGGACGAAACCTACACAGAGAAGGATTATTAAAGAGAATTAAAGAGTTTGAAAATAAAGGGATTTAGAGGAATTAAGACATAAAATTGATTTGTCAGTAAAGCAAAAGGTCTATGTCTTAACTTCTATAATTCCTTTTAAATTGCTCACTCTCAACAAAACAATTGTTTTAACCCCTTTAAGCTCTTTTCACATCTACAACTTCTAATCATCACCTTCAATGTCTTCATCAAGAAAGCTATCTACCAAAACTTACATTGCCATAGACCTAAAATCGTTCTATGCCAGTGTGGAGTGTGTAGAGCGTGGACTTGACCCTATGACGACAAACTTGGTTGTTGCGGATGAAGGAAGAACTGAAAAGACAATTTGTCTTGCGGTTTCACCTTCTTTGAAAACACATGGTATTCCCGGACGAGCACGTTTGTTTGAGGTGATACAACGATTAAGAGAGGTCAATGAAGAGCGTAGCACCTTGGCAGGAAAAGCGCTAACAGGAAAGTCATATAATGCGAAAGAGCTCGAACAGCATCCCGACTGGGCTGTTGACTATTTAACAGCAATGCCCCGTATGGCGCATTATATCAAGCATAGTGCAAAGATATACAATGTCTACCTACGATATATTGCCCCAGAAGATATACATGTGTATTCGATAGACGAAGTGTTTATTGATGCTACAGCTTACCTTTCCAGCTATCGGATGACAGGTCACGAATTGGTAAGGAAGATGATAAGCGACGTATTGCGTGAGACTGGTATAACAGCAACTGCGGGCATTGGTACGAATATGTATCTGTGTAAGGTGGCTATGGATATCGTTGCAAAGCATATTCCTGCTGACAAAGATGGAGTGCGTATAGCCGAATTAGATGAACAAAGCTATCGTGAAAAGCTTTGGGACCATCGCCCACTTACAGACTTCTGGCGTGTAGGAAGAGGAATTGCACAGCGTCTATATTCTTATGGGATAGACACGATGGGGAAAATTGCACGCTGCTCTATTCATCAAGAAGAGCTTCTTTATAAACTTTTCGGAGTCAATGCAGAATTGCTTATTGACCATGCTTGGGGATGGGAGCCTTGTACAATGGAAATGGTTAAGGCATACCGACCAGAGCATAGCTCAATGAGTAGCGGTCAAGTTCTTCAAGAACCATACAGCTTTCGTAAAGCAAGAGTTGTCGTGCAGGAGATGATAGATGCGATAGCCTTAGACTTAGTTGAGAAACGTTGCGTTACGGATCAACTCGTTTTATACGTTGGCTATGACCGTGAAAGCCTGACTTCGCCTGCAGGAAAGGGATATACTGGTCGTATTACTGTTGACTGGTATGGGCGAAAAGTACCAAAGAGTTCACACGGAACAGCCAATCTTCATCGATTTACATCTTCAACTCGCCTAATTGCTAAGGCTGTTCTTGCACTTTATGATGATATTGTCGATAAAAGGTTATTAGTCAGAAGACTGGGTATCTCAACTAATCACGTCATTAGTGAAGAGCAAATGAAACAAAAGGCACATAAGCCTGTTGAGCTCGATATGTTTACAGATTATGAAGCAGTAAGGCGAGAAAAGCAGGTTGAAGATGCTGAGTTAACACGTGAAAGGAAGATACAAGAAACGATTATCAATATTAAAAAACGATTTGGTAAGAACTCTATGCTCCGTGGTTTGAACTTTGATGAAGGTTCGACGGCAAGAGAACGAAACAAACAGATAGGAGGACATAAGGCATGACAGATAATTACGATGATATTATTCACCTTCCTCGTCATGTCTCAAAGCGACATCCGCAGATGAGTCTCTATAATCGGGCGGCACAGTTTGCCCCCTTTTCAGCTCTTACTGGTTATGGGGATGCAATTGCTGAGACTGCCCGACAAACAAATCCAAAGATTGAGATGATGGAAGACGACCGTCAACTGATGGACAGAAAACTTTCAATTCTTACCACTCATTTAGAAGAAGAGCCAACAATTACAATTACTTACTTCCAACCCGACGAACGTAAGGATGGGGGACAATACCTTACAATTACAGGTGTTGTCAAGGCTATTCGAACCAATGAACGCATCATTATAATGAAAGATAGAACGAGAATAAGTATTGATGCCATTGTTGGCTTAGAAGGAGAGGTGTTTTCTCCCAATAAACTTTAGATGTTTATAATAGGAATTAAGACTTAAAAAGACACTACTTCGGTAATATTTTATAAAGTGTTTAGCATTCGCACCATTGGTGTTAGGCTCTCGCACCATTGGTGCTTACCAATAGCACGACGTGTGCTAAGCAACAACATAAAACTTATAAGTAATATTTTTACTCTAAAATTACCACAACAAGGATTAGAAAAAAGTTTACATACTTTTCTTATATTATACCTTAAAACGATAAGAAAATAGCATTTTCAATTACCCTTGTAACTAAAAGTAAATCAAATGATTACAAACTCGTGCAAGAAAAGGTGCTTAATTGGACTCTTAAAGGGCGTTAGTATGGCTTCAATTAACGCCCTTTTGAACATCAATTAAGGCCTAATTCAGATTGAAGTAAGCCTTAATTATTTTTCAACCTTGTAATTTTCTTTACAAAACCGAAGATTACCTTTCCAGTAATTTATATCATCTTCCTTCATAGACATCCTCCAATCTTCGATGTCTCTATGGTATAATAAAACTATTGCATCACGATTGTAAAGGGAATATAACAAGGCATTGGCTGCATAATCAGTTGCCGAATTCTGCAAAAGTTGCAACCATTGTTCTTTCTTAATAGTTTTTATAAGGCTATCCTCGTCGGCGGATAACTTTACACGTACACGATAACCAATATCGTGAATAGGAAAACAGGAATCGCAAGCCACCTTCAAGATATCAAAATGAATATCTCGGTTATTAATAAAGCTAATATCAGTTCTATGCTTCTTCACTTCAGTTGGCTTTCTAAGCGTACAAGAAAATACCATCAAAGATAAAATAGTTAATAGACCTAATTTACTCGCACCTGCACGTAACCCGCAAGTAAAGACGTGATAAAATTTGTCCTTTAGATGAATCTTTGTCATAAGTAACTTGATAACTCTTTCCGTTGTAAGTAAATATAGTCCAAGATCCAATAGGCTTTATCTTTTTAGTTTTAGCATCAACTAAAGCAAAGCCCTTTGAAGCAATATGTTTTTTGTCATAAAACTTCTTTATAAAAATTATGCTGTCTGCTGTTGTGTAGTTAAAGAAAGGGATGTTTTCCTTCTCACTTTTTGTAACGTTGCTACGTACTGAGGTTGTGAGTTTATTTGAAGACTCTGCTAATAAATATTTTTTATAAAGTGGTTCTGTAAGCTGTTTGATAATTTCAGCCCTGTTGACACTAAACCATTTTTCGGCGAGTGAATAGTAAATAGGGGAGTCTAAACCATCAGTAATTTCCAAATCAAAGTCACACTCACTTTGTCTTATATAATAATAACAAGTACCTTTATACTCCACATACTCACCTATTTCAGCCTTTGGAAAGCCTATAGGCTTCAAAGTTTCTGGATATTCTCCGTGCTGTTTTTTATATTTCTCTAATCTTTCTATTAGATCCTTAGCCCGCAACTTTCCTATATATATGTTATATACAGGCATATATTTAATAATACAGAATACAGCTAAAATAATCCCTATGATAACAGAAATATAGATAACTACTCGGTTCCTTTTCATAGCTTTCATTCTGAAGCGGATAAATGTTATTACTCGTAGTGCATTGACTTAGCTGGATGAATGCGACTTATAAGATAGCTTGGCGCAATCAATACAGCTACACATACCAACATTGTAGCAATGTTTAGACCTATGATAAGGGGGAGGTTTACTTCTACTGGCACCGTACTTACATAATAAGTCTGTGGGTCGAGCTTTATAAGTCCAGTCCACTTCTGTAAGAAGATAACGCCTAATCCTATGAGGTTACCAATAAGCAGACCTCTACCAATAATAAAGGTAGCAAACCAAAGAAAGATATGACGTATCTGACGATTACGTGAACCAAGTGCCTTTAAGATACCAATCATTTGGGTACGTTCGAGAATGATAATCAATAGACCTGATATCATCGTAACACCAGCTACGGCTATCATCAGTGCAAGGATTATCCATACGTTCAAATCCATTAAATCAAGCCATGAGAATATCTGCTGATTTTGATCTATAATGTTCTCGGAAGAGTAGGTTTCGCCATAATGATCAACCGTATTCTTTACCTTATTAAGTACACGAGAAGAAATAGCATTAAGCTGTGAGAAGTCGTTGACAAGTAATTCTGCTCCGCTACATTGGTCAGGTTCCCAACCATTTAGCTTGTTAGCTGTGTATAAGTCTGTGAAACAAATCTGTGAATCGAATTGCTTCATGTTTGTTTCATAGATACCAGCGATAGTAAACTTACGTGTGCGAACACCCTCTTCGTTAATAAAGTAAGCAAAAAGACGTTGTCCAACTTTTAGGTTAAGTTTATCAGCAATAGTCTTAGAGATAACCAATTTCTGTTGATTTTCTGTGTCAGAAAAACGAGGAAGACTCCCTTCAACCATATTATTATGAATAAAAGTAGAGTCAAAGTCTGGTCCAACTCCTTTCAACATGACACCTAAGAAATCATTATCGGTCTTCAATATGCCTTGAGTATACGCATAACGCTGTACATGTTTTACTCCGGGAACAGCCTTTAATTGCTTTACAAGTGAGTCATTTACCACAATTGGATATTGTTCGGAACTCTGCAACGTAAGGAAGTTGGCTACTGTTATATGACTTCCAAAGCCAACCATCTTATCACGGATGGAATGTTTAAAGCCCAATACTACACAGACAGACACAATCATCACAGCTAAACCAATTGCTACACCAACTGTAGCAATACTAATAGCAGGCTTCGATACCTTTCGAGTCTTGTCTCCTCCGTTATATATTTTACGAGCAATAAAAAGCGGGTAGTTCATTATTTTAATTTATAATTCAAAATTCAGAATTCATAATTATGATTACTACTTTAATTCAGAATCCATAATTCATAATTCATAATTATGATTACCTTCATTCTGTATGAGTGTATATTCTATTCCAGTATATTAATTATACAAGTATGTTCTTATTCCTTGCTGACAATTATTTACCAATCTTCAGTCTATAATACTCTCCTAAATAAAATTGAGAAGGGGATTAACGAAAACAAATATCAGTAATCATAATTATGAATTCTGAACTATGAATTGTGAATTATAAATTGACTTTATTCTTCTTCAACACGTCCCGGATAAACTTCCAAAGACTTTTGAAGAACTATCAAGGCACGCTGTAAATCTTCACGTTTAAGTACATAAGCAATGCGAACCTGATTATGACCAGCACCCGGTGTAGTATAGAAACCACTGGCAGGTGCCATCATTATCGTTTCACCTTCATAGCTGAACTCTTCCAAACACCAACGACAGAACTTATCTGAGTCGTCAACAGGAAGTTTAGCTACGGTATAGAAGGCTCCCATAGGGATAGGAGAGTAGACTCCCGGAATACGATTCAGTCCGTCAATCAGGCATTTACGACGCTCAACATACTCATCATAGACATCACGATAGTAGGATTCAGGTGCATCAAGACTTGCTTCTGCTACAATCTGACCAATGAGTGGGGGAGAGAGACGTGCCTGACAAAATTTCATCACAGCATTACGAATCTCCTCATTCTTTGTTATCAGCGCACCAATACGAATACCACACTCACTGTAACGCTTTGATACAGAATCAATAAGTACGGTATTGTTCTCTATTCCCTGTAAGTGCATTGCAGAGATATAAGGCGAGCCTGTGTAGATATACTCACGATAAACTTCATCCGAGAAGAGGTAAAGATCATACTTCTTAACGAGGTCACGAATCTGATTCATCTCTCTTCTTGTATACAGATAACCAGTAGGGTTATTCGGATTACATATCATGATGGCACGTGTCTTCTCGTTGATAAGTTCTTCAAACTTCTCAACCTTGGGTAGTGCAAAGCCTTCCTCAATAGAGGTAGCAATAGTCTTAATCTTCGCACCTGCAGATATCGCAAATGCCATATAGTTAGCGTATGCAGGCTCTGGAACGATAATTTCATCTCCGGGGTTCAGACATGCCATAAATGAATAGAGCACAGCTTCAGAACCACCAGCGGTTATGATGATATCGTCTGGTGTAACGTTTATGTTGAACTTCTTATAAAAGTCACAGAGTTTTTCTCTATAAGAAAGATAGCCTTGAGATGGTGAGTACTCTAAAAGTTTACGATCAATCTTTTTCAAAGCATCCAATCCACATTGCGGTGTTGGAAGATCAGGTTGACCAATATTCAAATGGTAAACTTTAATACCACGTTTCTTTGCAGCAACGGCAAGTGGAGCCAGTTTTCTAATAGGTGACTCCGGCATTTCAAGTCCACGAACTGATATTTCCGGCATAATGACTTTATTTATTCTCCCGATAATGAATGTGAGTAGAAGATGTCTGCTCTTATATTCTTTACTATGATGCAAAGATAGACATTTTTTTTATTTTAACCGCACTTTTAGCAGATTAACGCAGAATTTTTACTACTTTTGCACATCTATAAAAACCGCCTATTACTCTTCGCTTTGTCTTCATCTGATAGCTGAAAAGTAGGGCCTTAAAACTTAAAGAATAATTATGAGAAGTAGAACAAGCACTTGGTTTGAAACACGAGTTAGATATGACAAGACCATGGAAGATGGTCAGAACAAGAAAGTCATTGAACAGTATGTGGTTGATGCACTCAGTTTCTCTGAGGCTGAGGAGTTTATCACAGAGGAGATGTCACATTATGTTAGTGGTGAGTTTGACGTAAAAGCCATTTCACCAGCACCATTTGGTGAGATTTTCTTTAGCGATATTGACACTGACGACAAGTGGTTTAAGGCAAAACTTTCTTTTATTACATTAGACGAAAAGACAGATAAAGAGAAGCGTTCTTCTGTAACTTATCTTGTTCAGGCTCATTCTGTAAGCGGTGCTGTTAAGCATGTAGACGAAGTGATGGGTGGTACAATGATTGATTACGAGATTGCAGCAATCACAGAAACAAAGATTATGGATGTCTTTGAGCATCGTGCTGGAAAGAAGAACGATAAGCCAGAGTTCGAGAAGTAAATTAATTAATAGACAAGAAAGAAACTTACAATTATGTATGATGTAGCAAAGAATTTACACGAAGTGCTTGGGAATCTTCCTGATGGTGTGAAGTTGGTTGCCATCAGTAAGTTTCACCCTAACGAATATCTCGAAGTTGCTTATCGTGAAGGGCAACGTATCTTTGGCGAGAGTCAAGTGCAAGAACTAACACAGAAGGTTGAAACACTTCCCAAAGATATTGAGTGGCATTTTATTGGTCATCTTCAAACCAATAAAGTGAAGTATATTGCGCCCTATATCTCTATGGTTGAAGCAGTCGACTCTCTGAAGTTATTGAAGGAAATCAACAAGCATGCAGCGAAGTATAATCGTGTTATCAATGTCCTTCTTGAGCTTCATATTGCAGAAGAGGAAACGAAGTATGGCTTCACTCCTGATGCTTGTCGAGAACTATTAGAGAGCGGTGAGTGGAAAGAGCTTAAGCATGTACATATCTCAGGGTTAATGATGATGGCATCGAATGTTGATGACCGTAATCAGATTAAAAAGGAGATGACAATGGCAGCAGAGCTCTTTGACGAACTGAAAGCCAAGTATTTTGCTGATGATTCAGAATTCAAGGAGCGTTCATGGGGAATGAGTCATGACTATGACATTGCTGTAGAGTGTCGTTCAACAATGGTTCGTGTGGGTACAACTATCTTCGGTCCACGTGTTTATTAAGTTCAAATTATAACGCAGTTAGCCCTTAGCACCAGTGGTGCTTACGAATAGCACAATGCGTGCTTACGTACAACACCATACGTGTTGGGCATTATTTTGAGTTATCTATAGTTGATGTTGTAAGAAAAGCAACGTCAACTATAGACATCAAAAACTATTTTGTAGGCTTATAATATCTCAGGATACCCAGTATTTCAGCGTTTTCAGCCTTAGAACCTATTGTTATGCGTAAACAGTTATCGCATAACGATAAGTTAGAACAATTCCTTACCTTGATACCTTTTTCGCACAGATAGTCATACACACTTTGAGCATCTTTCATCTGAGCTAAGAAGAAATTGGCATGCGATGGATAAACTTTCTCACAACAAGCTAAACTCGCAAAGGCACTTATCATACGCTTGCGTTCTAATAAGAGTATCTTTATCCAATCCTCAATATCATAGCGGTGTTTAAAAACATCAATAGCTTGCTCTTGTGTTAATTGGTTGATACTGTAAGGACTACTCACCTTGTTGAATACGTTAATGATAGCCTCTTGCGCATAAGCCACACCCAATCGGATAGCTGCACTTGCCCATGCCTTAGAGAAAGTATTGAGAACTATCATATTAGGAAACTCTGACAAACGCTCTCGGAATGTTTGTAAACGTGAGAAGTCAGCGTAAGCCTCATCAATGATAACAATACCATTAAATGCTTTTAAGACCTTCTCAACTTCTTCTACGTTCAAGACATTGCCACTTGGTGCATTAGGAGAGCAAAGCCAAATCAGTTTAGTATGCTTGTTGCAAGCGTTAAGTAGAGCAGTAGCATTTAACTGAAAACCATCATCCAAAAGTACAGGTCGATATTCAATATCGTTCAGTATAGCATAACGTTTGTATAGTTCACAGGTTGGCTCAATGGCAACAACATTATCAACCTTTGGCTGACAGAAGATACGATAGCACATGTCTATCACCTCAGTAGAGCCATTGCTTAAGAAAATCTCCTTAGCAGTAACACCTTTTAGTTTAGCCAGTTCTTCCTTTACCTCTACCTGATTGTCAGAAGGATAACGATTAAACGGTTTATTATATGGATTCTCGTTAGCATCAAGCATAATATGTTGAGAATCTCTTGCTTTCTCTTCAGCCTTTGTATTAGCGAAAGAGATGAGTTCTCTAATATTTGTTCTGACTAATTTTTGTAAGTCTATCATATTACGTTTTTTGTAGGTTAGTAGTTATTTATTCCCTAAAAAAGTAGCTTTCATCGTCTTCTAAATTCAGCACAAACAATAGAAGTTGCAATTGCTACATTCAAAGACTCTGCTGTTTCACGCTCTGGTGGATAGTTTGGAATCAAAAGTTTGCGATTAATCTTCGTTCTAAGCTGTGGAGAAATACCTTTTCCTTCATTTCCCATTACTATCATTCCGTGATGAGAGAGTTCCTGACCATAAATGTTATTGCCATCAAGAAGAGTAGCATAGATAGGATAGTCGGTAGGGAGTTGATCAATTAACACGTTCAAGTCTAAGTAATGCAACTTCACTCTTGCAATACTTCCCATTGTCGCTTGAACAACTTTTGGATTCCAACAGTCAGCTGTTTCATTTGAACAGAAAATGTTTTCGATTCCAAACCAATCTGCAATTCGAATGATTGTACCCAAATTACCGGGGTCTTGCACACCATCAAGCGCCAAAACAAGTTGATTATTAATATATTTATTGAATAAACTTAAGTAATCATTCGTAGCTTCTGACGACTCCTCTGGCATCTTGAAAACACCCAAAACGGGCTGAGGATGTTGAAGAAAAGAAACCTTCTTGATATCTTCAATATCATCCAGCACCTCATCTGCTACAAATCCCTCGTGTAGCAGATCATTGACAACCTTTGGTCCTTCTGCCACAAATAATCCCACTTTCTCTCTTCCTTTTTTCGTTTCAAGAGAACGGATAAGCTTTATCTTATTTTTTGATATCACTTCGCAAATTTACAAAAAACTATCCACTCGTCATCCATTACTTCTTAACTTTTTACTACCTTTGCATAAAATAAGCTGCGTTCGGCAAATCGAAAGTAAACTTTCTTTGCACTCACTTGCATTATTTTTAGATTAAAAGTTAGGATATCAATGCTATTTTCAAAGTTATATAGAATTCTTACACCTATCTTCATCGTTATGACTACGCTTGTAGTCATAGCGTGTTCATCAGATAAGTTTGTCCCTGATGGGCAATATCTTTTGGATAAGGTAGAGTTACGTTCTGATAGAAAAGACGTAAACTCGTCGCTTCTAATGCAGTATGTACGTCAGAAAGGTAATTCACGTTGGTTCTCTCTCTTTAAGATTCCATTAGGAACTTACGCTATGGCGGGACAAGATACAACGAAATGGATTAACCGTACACTCCGTAGAATGGGAGAGGAGCCTGTGTTATACGACTCTGTTCAGGCTCGTCTTTCGTCTGAGGATTTGACTGTTGCTATGCAGAATATGGGCTATATGAATGCTACAGTTGACGTTAAGAAAAAGGTTAAAGGAAAGAAACTTACACTTAATTACCAACTTCACCCAGGTGACCCATATATCATTGATCGATTTAACTACGAAATAGAAGATTCTGTTATAGAGAAAGTACTTGCTTCTCACCTCAAAACAGATACTGAACGTCCACGTCAGTTTACTGTTACATCCTTGGATGACGAACGAAAAAGACTGACACGTATCTTGAATGATTCTGGTTTCTACAGATTCCATAAGGATTTCATGTACTATACTGCCGACTCTACGCAAGGTAGACAGCATGTAAACGTAACGTTACACTTGATGAAATATGTTGAGAATAGCGATGCTGAACCAACGCTACACCCACGTTACGTTATCAATAACGTTAATTTTATTCCGGGAGATTCAACGGGATTCCATCTTAGAAAAGGAGTATTGGAAGACAACACTCTAATAGAAAAGGGCAAATACTTTTCAGCAACAGATTTACAAAAGACTTATAACAACTTCTCTCGTCTTGGTGCAGTACGTTATACAAATATTAATTTTAGAGAAGTACCTCGCTATGATAGTTTGGTGATAGGTAAGACATTCACCTATACAACTTCTTCTACGCATTACTTAGATGCAGATATTCAGGTTTCGAACAATAAGCCTAATACTATCTCTTTCCAACCAGAAGGAACGAATACAGCGGGAGACTTAGGTGCTGCTGCCGTACTCTCTTATCAGAACAGAAACCTTTTTAGAGGTAGTGAACATTTAAGTTTGGAGTTCCGAGCAGCCTTTGAAGCTATCAAAGGTCTTGAAGGGTATAAGAATAGTGACTATGAGGAGTATAGTGTACAAGCACATCTACAGTTCCCTCGCTTCTTGGCTCCATTTATCTCAAAGAACTTTAAAAGAAGAAGTAGTGCTACATCTGAAGTCTCTGTGGGTTGGAACCTGCAAAACAGACCAGAGTTCCACCGTCGAGTCTTTTCTTCTGCATGGAAGTATCATTGGTCTGACCCAATTCGTCATCTGACATATGACTTCGATCTTCTTAACCTCAGCTACGTGTACATGCCGTGGATTAGTGAGACCTTTAAGAATGACTATCTCGACAACGCAACAACTCGCAACGCTATTCTGCGATATAATTATCAAGATTTATTTATCTTGCGTACAGGCTTTGGATTGAATTATAGTGGTTCAAACCATGCTTTCAGAGCAAGAGTGGAATTGGCTGGTAACATGTTAAATGGTTTAAGTGGTATCTTTGCCTTTAAGAAGAACAGTGAGGGGAAACGAACACTGTTTAACATAGCCTATGCACAATATGCAAAGTTCGACTTTGACTATACAAAAGTATTACGCTTTGATGAGCGTAACTCCTTAGCACTACACGGAGGCTTGGGTATTGCAATTCCATACGGTAATAGTACAGTACTTCCATTTGAGAAGCGTTACTTCTCAGGTGGTGCTAACTCTGTTCGTGGTTGGAGTGTCAGAGAGTTAGGACCGGGTAAGTTTAAGGGGGTTGATGGACGTATAGACTTTATCAATCAGACGGGTGACATGAAGCTTGATTTGAATGCAGAGTACCGTACCCATCTGTTTTGGAAACTTGATGCAGCTGCTTTTATAGATGCGGGTAACATCTGGACACTACGTGATTATACAGATCAGCCAGGAGGACAGTTTAGTTTCAAGAATTTTTATAACCAAATTGCTGTCGCATACGGACTTGGTTTACGTCTCAATTTCGATTACTTCATACTTCGTTTCGATGGTGGTATGAAAGCCATTAATCCCGCATATACAAGTACAGAGGAGCACTATGCTTTATGGCATCCCAACCTGAAGCGCGACTTTACTTTCCATTTCGCCGTGGGACTTCCATTTTAATTATTTCATTGATACTTGTATAATTAATTATTCCTAAAATTAGAGTATGTAATCAGGCAAACGTAAACATTTATTTTGTCTATCAAAATACTTTTGTTACATTTGCCTAAAATAAAAATATAATGCCTTAATTCCGCAGCATAAATTCTTGTAAGAACTCCAAGTGTCTGAGAAACAAAGTTCTCAAAACACTTGGACATGTCAGAAATTTCACCTATCTTGGTGCTATCAAAATAATAAACAAGCAAAAATCTGACATGACAAAGGTAGCAATTAAAAACGAGAATATCACTTCTTTCGGAGGGATTTATCACATTATGGACGTTTTCTCAAAGTTGGGCTTTGAAAAACTTACCGAAT
>CAMUQM010000013.1 GCA_947095945.1 uncultured Prevotella sp. | reverse complement strand
AGTGAGCAAATGCACGGTTAGCCTCAGCCATGCGGTGCATATCTTCCTTACGCTTATAAGCACCACCCTGATTATTAAACGCATCCATAATCTCAGAAGCAAGCTTATCAGCCATACTCTTACCACCACGCTTACGTGCAAAAGCAATCATATTCTTCATTGAAACACTCTCCTTACGATCTGGGCGAATCTCTGTTGGCACCTGGAAAGTAGCACCACCAATACGGCGACTCTTTACCTCTACCTGTGGAGTAATGTTATCGAGAGCCTGCTTCCACACCTCAAGTGGAGACTTCTCTTCATCTTTCAACTTACCGCCTACGATATCGAGGGCTGCGTAGAAGATTTCATATGAGGTATTCTTCTTACCATCATACATCAAGTGATTTACGAACTTTGACACCTTCTGATCATTAAATTTTGGATCTGGAAGGATTACACGCTTCTTTGGTTTTGCTTTTCTCATTTTAATTTAAACTTTAATTCTGCGGAGGCTGTCGCCTTTCGTTCTTCAACGCCCTCTCTTGGGCATTTACTCAACCTTTGTGATTACAAATCTCCAGCAAAACTGTTTGTTTTTAGTTTCTTCTTTTAAAGAGCCTTGGAGCATCGACCATCACCGGCCGTTGCACCTCGGCTTTATGGATTGAAGTTTCTTTTGCTGCCTTTAGGCAACGCAGATATTACTTCTTAGCTGCCTTTGGACGCTTAGCACCGTACTTAGAACGACGCTGTGTACGATTGGCAACACCTGCGGTATCAAGAGTACCACGAACGATGTGATAACGTACACCCGGAAGGTCCTTAACACGACCACCACGAACGAGAACAATACTGTGCTCCTGCAAGTTGTGACCCTCTCCCGGGATGTAAGAGTTAACTTCCTTCTGATTGGTCAAACGAACACGGGCAACCTTACGCATTGCCGAATTAGGCTTCTTAGGAGTTGTAGTGTAAACACGAACACAAACGCCACGACGCTGTGGACAATTGTCCAAAGCCGGAGACTTGCTCTTGTCTACGATGTCCTTTCTGCCTTTTCTTACTAACTGTGAAATAGTAGGCATAATTTTACTTTTTATTGTTATATATTTATTTTATTTATTTTCAATCCATTACAAACACAAGTGATACGCACTAAAAACGATATAATTCACTCTGCTGTTTCGGGTTGCAAAGGTACAAATATTCCCTTAAATGACCTAATAATAAGAAAAAGAATAATCTTTCAAACCACGCATGTTAACAATAAATAACTTTTTATTTATTCTTTAACATTTGAAACACCCGCTTTTGCACAGTTTTGAGCCTAAACTTAATCAAAAACAAGATATTTTTCCTCAAAATAAAAGTAGAAAAAAGGAGTAAAAGAACAATAATAAATAGTAAAAAGCGCATTATTATCGATGAGAACACGATTACTTTTTCTCATTATATTGTTTGAAGAACTTATAGCTTTGCATTAAGAGTTGTACCACACCCCATTACGTAAAAGCTAACTGATATTAAGGCTATTAGATTGTTTTTAAAAGAACGACATCCTCTAATCAAATAT
Organism: uncultured Prevotella sp.; assembly: GCA_947095945.1. Taxonomy (GTDB): domain Bacteria; phylum Bacteroidota; class Bacteroidia; order Bacteroidales; family Bacteroidaceae; genus Prevotella. The sequence goes on along the minus strand of CAMUQM010000013.1, from coordinate 19,170 downwards.
GTTTTATTTACTTTTGACAACTAAGCGCTTTACTATCAAGAAAGTAACAACGACTTAGTAATATTCCGCAAGGTATTTAGCACACAACACCAATAGTGCTTAACCCGAACACGACACGTGCTAAGCAACAACACAACACGTGCTGAGCAACAATACAACAACAAGAAACGGCATAAATGTATCTTGAAATTCATTAAAATGAACATAACTATCAAAGGGATTTTCAGCATTATTTCCTACTCATTTAAGATTATTATTAGTACAAACAATCTAATAAGCTAAGCTTTGAAAATCACAATTTTTAGGTATTGCAGTATCATTATTTAAGAGGTATCTTTGCGCCACCAAAACCGGCTACACCTTATATAATGTAGCCATTAGTGAATATTACTCCTTAGGAGGATAACAACAAAAAACATTTCATGATACAAAAAATTAAGAGAGGCATTGCCTTACTGTCGATAGCCTATGCTGTCAACTTAAGTGCGCAGAGTACCTACAAAGCGCGTGTAATAAACCAAGAGACAGGAGAACCTATCATTGGTGCTATTGTAAGAGGTAACAAAGGTGTAGAAACTGTAACCAACGAAGATGGATATTTTTCGCTGAATACAAATGACGACCAGACCCTTCACATTAGTTATATCGGTTTTAAGGAACAGAACATAAAGGTTCAATCACTAAAAGGACAGCCTACGATTAGTCTTATCCCGGGTATCGACCTTCAGGAAGTACAAGTCACGGCCAGTATTTCAAGTGCTCGTAGTCAGAAAGCACTCGGAAGCAAGGTTGACCATATCGACTTGGCTAATCTGAACAAGAATGCACATACCAATTCTCTCAGCGATATGCTTGATGGCAAGATTGGAGGTGTACAAATGTATCAGAGCAATGGTAAAGTGGGAATGCCCATCCGCTTTAACATGCGTAGTGGTGCTACGATGAGTATGGAACGTGACCCGATAATCTATGTAGACGGAGTAAAGTATAACAGCTCACATATCTCTGATATCAATAGTTCACAAGATGCACTCAGTGCACTCAACGACCTGACCATTGATGACATTGCAACCATCGATGTAATAAAAGGTCCTTCTGCAGCAGCCAGCTATGGTGCAGAAGCTGCTAATGGTGTTATTGTTATCACAACCAAAAGAGGTAAGACTAACAATATTGAGAACGATAAGGCAGATATACAGGTAAAAATGTCGTTGGGTGCAGCTACACTCGCAAGAAAGTATGACCAGTTTGTAAATAATGACCCTATTAACAATTTCTTCCAGACTGGTTGGCAGAAAACACTCTACACCTCAGTATCAAAAGCTTTCAAAGGAAATCAGAACCTCTTTTTCTCTTATAATATGAATGATATTGCAGGTATTGTTCCCGGCAATAAGGATAAACGCCATAGTACAAAATTAGCATACGATCTTCGCTCTGACCGTTTCACACTCGGTGCAACAGCTTCCTACATACATGGAAACATCAGTCTTCCTCAGACTGCAATGGGTAAATATGATGCGATTTGGAACCTGATGATCAACCAGACACCATGGCCATACGTTGATGAGAGTACATGGCGAGCACAGAGCTGGACATACAGTAATGATCGCTTCATCGGTAATCTTCGACTCAGCTATATGTTGCCAGCAGATATAAAACTTGAAACTATTATCGGTGCAGACGTAAACCATACGGAAGGTATCTATCGTCTACCTTTCGGCTATAAGTTAGGTAATAATTCTGAAGGTGCGAAGAATATCAGTAATCGAAGAAACTCAAACTTCAACTGGGACATAAAGGCTACCCATAAGTTCCATCTTGCTGACAAGTGGAATCTCACTGCAACCCTTCTCTCACAGATTGCACGTCAGTACGAGACATTGAATAGCATTTCTGCTTCACGTTTTAGAAGTGATATTGATAACATCTCAGCTGCAACAGAACGAACAGTATCGGAGTCTAACTTCGAGCAGCGCACTTGGGGTCTCTATGGTGAGGCTTTCCTCAACTATGACAACCGCTTGTTTATCAACGCAGGTTTAAGACGTGATGCATCAAACCTTATCGGTAGTAACGTTGCAAGCATCTACTACCCATCTTTGAGCGCATCTTATAATCTCAAAAACCAGAAGTTCCGTATTGCATATGGTGAGAGCGGACGCCTTCCCTACCCTACAGATGCACGTACATCCTATGTTATGGACGGTATCAGCGCCTACGGTCCAATTGTTAAGCCTCAGTATAAAGGCAACCCTGATATCAAGCCGGAGCGTATGCGAGAGATTGAATTGGGTACGGACTGGACTATCCGTAACAAACATACATTGGCACTTACACTTTATGCACAGTACACTTCAGATGCAATCATCTATGATGACCTCCTTTCAAGTGACGGGTGGATTGGAAGTGTTCCACGCAATGTAGGAAAAGTAAAGGGACATGGTCTTGAGTTCAGCTATAATGGCAATCTTTGGAAGCAGGCAAACCGCCATTCACTCGATGTATATGCGAACCTCAACTATCAGGCAAATAAAGTGACAGACACAGGTGGAAAGGATATCAACAACTATCCAAACGTAGTAAAGGAAGGTCAGCCTGTTTATGCTTTCTACTATCATACAGTAGAGAAACCTGCTTTCAATGCTGATGGTACATACGATAAGAAAGCTGGTGCAATAGAGAGCAAGGACTATCAGTATCTCGGTAAGCCATTCCCTTCTGTAAATGGTTCATTTGGTTTCGACCTTAAGTTATTCAGCCACTTTACGTTTGGAACAAAGTGGAATTATGCTTTAGGCGCATCTGTGTACAACCAAAGTTTCTATAACGTTGCAGGATTGGGTGACAACCTCAAAAAACGTAACGACCAACTGCAAGCACTTGACAATGCTACCGTAGGCACTAATGAATATAACCAGATTGCCGAAGAATTGGCACACAGTGCACGTTTCAGAGCGAACTATATCGAGAAAGCTAACTTCCTGCGCCTTTCAACTCTCTACTTGGGTTATGATTTATCGTCATTCTCACGTAAGTGGACACGAAACGTTGTCAATGGTATGCGCTTCTCTTTCGCAGTACAAAATGTATTCGTCATTACCAATTACTCTGGTGCTGACCCACAGGTAGAAGGTAACGGCGGAAACCGTAAGCAGAGAGGTATTGGAAGTCTGTCACGTGACATCACAAACACTCCACATCCACGTACGTACACAGCAACATTAAGTTTCACATTATAAAAGATACTACAATGAAAAAATCAATATATGCTATCCTCGCTCTCTCAATACTGTTCACAAGTTGTGACTCGTGGGTTGAAAATGCTGGGACACCAAGTAATACACTTACAAAATACCAATTGAGTAAGTCTACAATGATAGCAAACATTCAGACTAACACTATCAGTGATGGTCCATTGGTTGCTTATGTAAAAACACTTCAAGGCGATGCAGCATCAGCAGCTTTCCTTGCACTGGGAACGACTGTTGACGAGTTGACAGAAGGAACGATTCCTAATGCACTCCTCTATCGTCAGATAGCAACAGACAATCTCACCCCAACCTCTGGAACTCAGAATGACCTCTGGAATAAAATCCACAACTATTATGCACGCAGTATTGAACTGACAGAGATAGCTGGACAGATAACAGGGACGAATGCGGAGCAAACCGAGATAGCAAAGGAATATGGTAATTATGTGGGACATCTTCATGCAGGTTATGCTCTTCAGTTGCTTGCAGAATCATTCTCAACAACTCCTGCTGCAGAAGGAGGTTCTGTAATTCTCAACAAAGCTATCATATCACACGAAGCCATACTAAATCAAGCTAAGGAGCAATATGAGGTGGCACTGAAAGCTGCACAATCTGACGCATTGAAGAACTTTAAAGGTTTTGATCAGGATGCTGCTATCCGACAGGTAAAAACCTATAATCTGAAACTTGCTATGCACCGTGGCAAGTACACTGATGCTAAAGCATTGGTTGAAGAAGCACTGAAAGATGGTGAGACCGTAGAGGTAATCTATAATAACGATGGCGCGGACAATCCATTATACAGTGCTATTGGTCCTAACAGCCGTGACGTACAGGTAAGTCCTTCATTGGAAGCTGCAAGAACAACAGATGCCGAAAAGAAAGCTCTTCCACTGGCTCATGCAAGTGTAGACAAGAAGAACCCTAACCGCTATAATATTTATGCATCAGCGCTGACGAGAAAGGGCTCAATGACAATCTCTAATGAAGATGATATCCACCTTATAAAGGCAGAACTCATCGTAAGAGGTATTATGACTGGTGATGCACTGACGGAAGTTAATAAAGTCATCAGCAAATATGACACAGCAAGTCAACTATCAACTCCTCCTACCCTCGCTCAAATAGCCGAACTACGTCACATCTTCCTTGCTTTCCGTGGTGAGCGCACAGCAGATATCCGTCGTGGGTTGGAACAAGGTACTGCCGCAACAACTTGGGCTAGCCGTAGAATCAAATGGCTCCCAATGCCAGAGAAAGAATTGCAGAGCCAAGGATTATAAGGAGTGAATTACCCACTTTCCCGACAAGGGAGTGTGTCAAAATACAAATACCATTTTGATAATCTTACTGTTTAAAACAATCCAATAAAAAATGACCATTTCTGTACTCGATTTTGAGTAAAGAAATGGTCTTTTCTTTGCTTTTAGGAAAACCTACTTATAGTTTGAAAGTTGTCAAGTTATTAATTTGCATTTTGTCACACCCTCTTCATTACATTCTTCTTCAAGGATCTACCTATGCATCAACCTTACCAGAACCGAATGGAGATATTGTACGTGGTTCCTGATTTGGCTCATGACGATCAATCTTGCCGAACTCTTTCTCATAGCGAACTACATTGTCTTGCAAAGCTCCAAGAAGACGTAGTGCATGCTCAGGAGCAATAATTACACGACTTGTTACTGTTGCCTTTGGTACACCCGGAAGAAGTGTAGCAAAATCGAGTACAAACTCTGAACTTGAATGAGAAATTATTTGGAAGTTTGTATAAACACCTTTAGCAATTTCTGGTGAGAGATCAATCTGCAACTGCTGTCCCTCTTGATTCTGATTGTTATTGTCCATTTTGTTAATATGATTTAGATAATACTTTATTTCTCTTATGCAAAGATAATACATTAAAGTCATTTGCCCAAATCTAACTACAAAAGTTTTTACCTCTAACCAATAGAATAACAAAAGAGATAGATATGGAAGGAAGAAGCATTATTTTATAAAAAAGAATCAGTTGAGATAGGGGCTAATAGGTTATACATCCTTCAAAATAGTTTCAAGGGCTAAAGCACACAGTTGGAGCCCTTGAAACACACGAAATCAACATCTATAACACAAGCAGATAAATCTGCCTTTTAGCGTTTACCTTTCTTCGACCAGCCAAACTGTAAACCGATGACAAACAAGACAAATAGAACTTCACCCAAAGCTACAAATATATCTCCAGGTATACGTAGCCATCTTAATGTTTGCATGAAATCTTGTTGCATAAATTCAGCCGACCTTGCCGACCAGTAAGCGTTGGTGATGCTTTCGTTGGCTTGTAGGATACCAATAGGTAAAATACTTACCACCGTCATCAGCAGTAAACCAACGTTCATACACCAGAAAGCAGATCCTATAAGCTTATCGTTCCACTCACTATTTGGATAAAGACCGCGCAAAACAAATAGCATTAAGCCTATTCCTAAGATACCATAGACTCCGAAAAGAGCTGCATGTCCGTGAACGGCAGTAGTATTCAGTCCTTGCAAATAATACAAGGCGATTGGCGGATTAATTGAGAAACCAAAGATACCAGCACCCAAGAAGTTCCAAAAACACATTGCAATGAAGCAATATATCGGCCACTTATAGGATTTTATCCAATCGGCAGAACGGCTCAGTTGATAATTATGATATGCTTCTATTCCTATCAGTACAAGCGGAACAAGTTCCATAGCACTGAATGTAGCTCCAAGTGCTAATACTGCAGTTGGGGTCGCACTGAAATACAAGTGATGGAATGTTCCTAAAATACCACCTGCAAGGAAGACGATAGTAGAGAATAACACAGAAACTGTGGCACTCTTAATCTTAAGTAGTCCTAAACGACAGAATAAGAACGATGCAACCACCGTAGCAAATACCTCGAAGAAGCCTTCAACCCAAAGGTGAACAACCCACCAACGCCAGTATTCAGCAACAGCCATATGGGTTTGGCGTCCATACATCAAACCTGCTGCATAAAAGAATGCGATAGCTAATGAGGCAATAACAAAAAGCGTAAGTAAATGGCGATTTTCGTCCTTTCGTTTGAGTGCAGGAATAAGTGCGCGAATCATCAAGAATAGCCAAAGAACTAAACCTGTAAGCAATAGTATCTGCCATAGACGTCCCAGCTCAACATACTCATATCCTTGATGACCAAACCAGAAGTTCTCTACCAAACCAAGCTTTTGCATTACTCCGAACCATTGACCAGCTAATGAACCTGCAACTACGAAAACCAATGCTCCAAAGAGAATGTTTACGCCTAAGGCTTGATATTTTGGTTCAACTCCCGAAACTGCTGGAGCTATATATAAACCTGTAGCCAACCACGAGGTTGCAATCCAAAGAATAGCCAACTGGACATGCCAACTACGCGATACGGCATAAGGGAAAATGTTTTGTATGGGTAACCCAAAGAAAGCATCTCCCTCTACACCGTAATGAGCTGTAATCACACCAGAAAGCATCTGAACCAGCATCAATACACCTACTACCCAAATGTATTTCAGCACGGCACGCATCGATGCTGTAGGCTTAAGATCTCTCATCGGATCTGATTCTGGCACCTTTGATACATGTTCTTCTTTATGCTGTGCATAATAGTAAACTAAAATTCCTACACAGAAGAGTAACAATAACACACTAAAGCCTGACCAGAGATGTAACGAAGTAGGGGCAACATTGCCTATGACAGGGTCGTGTGGCCAGTTATTGGTATAACTAACGTCGCTATTAGGTCTGTTGGTCACACATACCCAGCTTGACCATGCGAAGAAAGCGTCCATCTTATCAAAACGCTTCTCAGCAGAAAGTCCGTCTACTGCTTCTACAGATTTATCACGCATAGCATACGCATTGCGCAATTTAGCCATAGATGGGTCATTTAAGAATAGTTTGGCATAATAATTATGCAATTGCTTTGCTACTTTAGTACGCATCTTACTAAAGGTGATAATGCCTGTCTGTGCGTCATATGTATTCTTACGGAGCTCTTTTTGCAACAATACCTTATACTTAGCCTTGTCTGCCTCGTCCAACTGGTTATATACCTTACCATCTTTCTTAGCTAATTCGGCTAATATCAATTCTGACTCACGATGCAAATAGTCGGCTGTCCAATCAGGAGCTACGTATGCGCCATGTCCCCAAACACTACCTACTGTCTGACCTCCAATAGACTGCCAAACGTTCTGTCCATCTTTTATATCTTGTCCTTCAAACAACGTTTCACCACTCTCTGTTACCACCTTGTTAGGAAAAGGTGGCATTTCTCTGAAAATCTCAACGCCATAGAAGCATAAAACGGCAAACGACCCTAGAATGACCGCTGCCAAAGTCAACCATAATTTCTTTGGTGTCATTTTTTTTTAATTCTGATTAATGTTTATTTATATTTTAAGACCTTATATTAAATTAGGGCATACCATGCCCTCCTCTTACTGCAATGAACAACAATAGATATGCCATAAGTTTGTAAACATAATCAAAGAAAGAGAAAACTCTTCATTAGGTAACACTTGTTACCTTTACGTAATTCACATTTGGCAACAAATGTAACCAAAAAAATAAAATCTAAACGTTATAACACATTAAATATCTTCTCAAGAAATCTCATATCTATAGAAAAAACACATCTATAGGTAGAAACATAAATGTAATAAGTGTGCCATATAAGAGCGATAGAACTTGCACCTTTGAACAAAAATACCATCTCCATAAATAGGAGTTAAGAATAAGGACTCTACCAGTACTTTCATCTATTAGATAATACTCATGCCGAGCATACTAAAAAAGGGACTTGCAAAGTTATTGCAAATCCCTTTTAATCATATGTATGAAAGGCTAAGGATTACTCCTGTGTTGCCTCTGCCTCTTGTTTAGCAAAGTCAAGAACATTCTTCTTGTTAGCCTCCATGCGCTCGTGCTCTTCTTGCGAACCAACAATGAGCTTCTGCCACTGACGAAGACCAGTACCGGCAGGTATCAGGTGACCACAGATAACATTCTCCTTCATACCCTCAAGGTTGTCGCTCTTACCACGGAGAGCAGCCTCGTTGAGTACCTTAGTTGTCTCCTGGAAGGAAGCAGCACTCATGAAGCTCTTCGTACCGAGGGCAGCACGTGTGATACCCTGAAGAATCTGGGTAGCAGTTGCCTGAACGGCATCACGTACCTGAACGAGTTTGAGGTCACGACGCTTAAGGCTTGAATTCTCATCACGCAACTTACGTACAGAGAGAATCTGACCCTTATAGCAGTTCTCAGAATCACCCGGATCAGTAACAACCTTCTTACCCCAGATACGATCGTTCTCCTCTGCGAAGTCAAGCTTATCTATAAGCTCCTGCTCGAGGAATATTGTATCTCCTGGGTCGTCAATACGTACCTTACGCATCATCTGGCGAACAATAATCTCAAAGTGCTTATCATTAATCTTCACACCCTGCAAACGATATACGTCCTGAACCTCATTAACAATATATTCCTGAACAGCTGTTGGACCCATGATAGACAAGATGTCAGCTGGAGTGATAATACCATCAGACAATGGAGTTCCAGCACGAACAGCATCATGTTCCTGTACAAGAATCTGCTTAGACAGGCTTACGAGGTACTTACGCTGCTCACCAGTCTTAGAAGTCACGATAATCTCGCGGTTACCACGCTTCACTTTACCCATAGTAATCTCACCATCGATTTCAGATACAACAGCTGGGTTAGATGGGTTACGAGCCTCGAAGAGCTCAGTTACACGTGGAAGACCACCAGTAATATCACCAGCACCACCAACAGAACGTGGAATCTTAACGAGTGTCATACCCGTCTTAATCTCAGCACCATCAAGAAGTACCTGCTCCAAGTGACCACCTACTGGAAGGTTATATGTACCGAGGATATCAGATGAAGCATAAAGACCATCTGCACCCTTCTTAGCACCTACCTTAACGATGTCAACCGTAGGAAGTTTTGTCTTATCACGTGAGTCGATAACGATACGCTCTGTGAGTCCTGTTGCATCATCGGTTTCAGCCTTATAAGTAACGCCCTCTATAACATCATGCAGACGGAGAATACCAGCATACTCACTAACAATAACAGCATTAAATGGGTCCCACTTACAAATCAGATCGCCCTTCTTAACAGTATCACCTGACTTGAAGTAAAGAGAGCTACCATATGGAACGTTATCTGTAAGGAGTACAATACCTGTGTTAGGATCAACGAAGCGGATTTCAGCTAAACGGCTAACTACCATCTCACACTCCTTGTCATTTTCATCAACAAATGGTACGGTACGGAGTTCCTCAAACTCAATCTTTGCATCGTTCTTAGCTGTAATTGTTGCATTAGCTGCAGCATTACCAGCCACACCACCAGCATGGAAGGTACGAAGGGTAAGCTGTGTACCTGGTTCACCAATAGCCTGTGCAGCAATAACACCAACAGCCTCTCCCATATGTACCATACGTGCAGAAGCAAGGTTACGTCCGTAACACTTCTTACATACACCCTTCTTGCTCTCACAAGTGAGTACAGAACGGATTTCAACCATTTCAATTGGTGAATCTTCAATAGCCTGTGCCTTTGCCTCTGTGATTTCCTCACCTGCAGCAACGATAATATCACCTGTTGTAGGATTGATAACATCGTGAACAGACACACGACCCAAGATACGCTCATAAAGACTTGCGATTGTCTCATCACCATTCTTCAAGGCACGACACTCAAGACCACGGAGTGAACCACAGTCCTCCTCATTGATAATAACATCATGAGAAACGTCAACAAGACGACGTGTCAGGTATCCTGCATCGGCTGTCTTCATAGCCGTATCGGCAAGACCCTTACGAGCACCGTGAGAAGCAATAAAATACTCCAACACAGACATACCTTCCTTGAAGTTAGAGATAATTGGGTTTTCAATAATCTGAGCACCTTCAGCACCAGCCTTCTGTGGCTTAGCCATAAGACCACGCATACCAGCAAGCTGAGCAATCTGGTCAGCAGAACCACGGGCACCAGAGTCAAGCATCATATATACGGCGTTGAAGCCCTGGTCAGCCTCTGTCATGTGCTTCATAACAGCCTGCTTAAGGTTATTGTTTACGTGTGTCCACGCATCAATTACCTGATTGTAACGCTCCTTATCAGTGATGAAACCCATTTCGTAGTTAGCCTTCACCTGGTCAACCTCACTCTGACCCTTGCCTACGATATCAGTCTTTTCAACTGGAACGATGATATCATCGAGGTTGAACGAAAGACCAGCAACGTATGCCATACGGTAACCGAGGTTTTTGATACCATCAAGGAATTCGCAAGCACGTGCCATACCAACAGCCTTAATTACATCTGCGATAAGACCACGGAGTGACTTCTTTGAGATAATACCATTGAAGAAGCCAATCTCGGTTGGAATAATCTGATTAACGATTACACGACCAACTGAGGTTTCAACCATACGCTTCTGGAGTTTTCCATCAACGAGGTCGTCAACGATTACCTTAATCTGTGAATGGAGGTCACATTTCTTCTCATTGTAAGCAATGATTGCTTCCTCTGGACCATAGAAAGTAAGACCTTCACCCTTAGCACCTGGGCGAATCTTAGTGATATAGTAGAGACCGAGCACCATATCCTGTGAAGGAACGGTGATTGGTGCACCATTAGCAGGATTAAGAATGTTATGGCTCTGAAGCATCAAAATCTGTGTCTCCAATATAGCCTCATTGCTCAATGGGAGGTGAACAGCCATCTGGTCGCCATCAAAGTCAGCATTGAACGCAGTACATGCCAATGGGTGCAACTGGATAGCCTTACCCTCTATCAACTTAGGTTGGAAAGCCTGAATACCAAGACGGTGAAGTGTCGGAGCACGGTTTAACATTACTGGGTGACCCTTCATCACATTCTCAAGGATATCCCAAATAACGGGTTCACGGCGATCTACAATCTTCTTAGCACTCTTTACAGTCTTCACAATACCGCGCTCGATAAGTTTGCGGATAATGAATGGCTTGTAAAGCTCTGCTGCCATCAACTTAGGCAGACCACACTCACCCATCTTCAACTCTGGACCTACAACGATAACAGAACGAGCAGAATAATCAACACGCTTACCGAGGAGGTTCTGACGGAAACGTCCCTGCTTACCCTTCAATGAGTCAGAGAGTGATTTCAAAGGACGGTTGCTCTCGCTCTTTACAGCTGATGACTTACGGCTGTTATCGAAGAGTGAGTCAACAGCTTCCTGAAGCATACGCTTCTCGTTACGGAGAATAACCTCAGGAGCCTTGATCTCCATCAAACGCTTCAAACGGTTGTTACGGATGATAACGCGACGATAGAGGTCATTAAGGTCAGATGTTGCGAAGCGACCGCCATCCAATGGTACTAATGGACGAAGCTCAGGTGGAGTAACAGGAACAATCTTCATAATCATCCACTCAGGGTTATTCACACCGATTGACTGACGGAAACCCTCAACAACCTGCAGGCGCTTCAAAGCATCTGTCTTACGTTGCTGACTTGAGTCAGTTGTTGCACGGTCACGCAACTCACCAGCCAAACGATCCAAATCAATACCTGTAAGGAGGTCATAGATAGCCTCTGCACCCATCTTAGCAATGAACTTGCTTGGATCAGAATCGTCCAAACGATCATTACCCTCAGGGAGCTTATTATCAAGGATATCGAGATACTCGTCCTCTGAAAGAAGGTCGAACTTATGAGAACCATTCAAATCCTCTTCAGTATCGGCATTCTTCATACCCTCTACGACACCCGGCTGGATGACAACATATTTCTCATAGTAAATAACAGCATCAAGCTTCTTAGTTGGCATACCGAGAAGGTAACCAATCTTGTTAGGAAGACTACGGAAATACCAGATATGAGCAACAGGAACAACCAACTCAATGTGTCCTGCACGTTCACGACGCACTTTCTTTTCTGTTACCTCAACGCCACAACGATCGCAGACAATACCCTTATAACGGATACGCTTGTACTTACCGCAGGCACACTCATAATCCTTTGTAGGACCAAAAATACGCTCGCAGAACAAACCATCACGTTCTGGTTTATAGGTACGATAGTTGATAGTCTCTGGCTTGGTTACCTCACCAAAAGAGTTTTCAAGAATCTCCTCAGGTGAAGCCAGTCCGATAGTAATCTTGCTGAAATTACTTTTTACTTTATTATCTTTCTTAAAAGCCATGTTTTACTTCTATTATGGGGTGTACGTATTAATCAAGTTTGACACTCAGACCGAGACCACGAAGCTCGTGTAACAACACGTTCAGAGACTCTGGAATACCTGGAGTTGGCATTGGTTCACCCTTAACGATAGCCTCGTAAGCCTTTGAACGACCAACAACATCATCAGACTTGATTGTCAAGATTTCCTGAAGAACATGAGATGCACCGAAGGCCTCAATAGCCCAAACCTCCATCTCTCCGAAACGCTGACCACCAAACTGTGCCTTACCACCAAGTGGCTGCTGTGTAATCAATGAGTATGGACCGATGCTACGAGCGTGCATCTTATCCTCAACCATGTGACCCAGCTTCAAGAAGTAAGTAATACCCACTGTAGCTGGCTGGTCAAACTTCTCACCAGTCTCACCATCATAGATATAGGTTGAGCAGAGATTTGGCAAACCTGCCTTATCTGTCCACTCTTTCAAGTCAGAAAGCTTAGCACCATCGAAGATAGGAGTAGCAAACTTCACACCCAACTTACGACCTGCAGCACCAAGAATAGCCTCAAAAATCTGACCAAGGTTCATACGTGAAGGCACACCCATTGGGTTCAATACCAAGTCTACAGGGCTACCATCCTCAAGGAATGGCATATCTTCTGTACGTACAACCTTTGATACGATACCCTTGTTACCATGACGACCTGCAAGTTTATCACCCACCTGAATCTTACGCTTCTTAGCGATGTAAACCTTAGCCATCTGAAGAACGCCTGAGGGAAGCTCATCACCGATAGTGATAGCAAACTTCTTACGCTTCATCTCAGCATCCATCTGCTTGTACTTACGGATGAAGTTCATAATCAACTTCTGAATCAGAAGGTTGGTATGTTCATCATCAGTCCAGCCATTAGATTGAATTCCCTCGTAATCAAGGTTCTTCAATGCAGCAACAGTGAACTTGCTTCCCTTAGTGATAATCTCAGCGTCAGAGTAATCCTTAACACCCTCTGATACCTTATCCTCTGTCAACTCGAGTAACTTATCAACCAAGAGGTCCTTTAAGTCATTGATTTTTGCCTCCTGCTCCTCGTCAATCTTAGCGAGAATATTCTTATCGTGACGCTTGCTCTCACGTGTCTTGATAGCACGGCTAAAGAGTTTCTTATCGATTACAACACCACTCAATGATGGGTTAGCCTTCAATGAAGAATCTTTAACATCACCAGCCTTATCACCAAAGATAGCACGGAGAAGTTTCTCTTCTGGAGAAGGATCACTTTCACCCTTAGGAGAAATCTTACCAATCATGATATCACCGGGCTCTACACGAGCACCAATACGGATAATACCATTATCGTCAAGGTCCTTCGTAGCTTCCTCACTTACATTAGGAATATCAGCAGTAAACTCCTCAACACCACGCTTCGTTTCACGAACTTCAAGAGAGTACTCATCAACATGAACAGAGGTCAATACATCCTCACGAACCATGCGCTCAGAAATAACGATAGCATCCTCATAGTTGTAACCCTTCCAAGGCATGTAAGCCACAACAAGGTTACGACCCAACGCCAACTCTCCGTTCTCTGTAGCATAACCCTCAGTAAGGATATCACCCTTCTTCACACGCTGACCCTTATCGCAAATAGGACGAAGGTCAACAACCATATTTTGGTTAGTGCGACGGAACTTAGGAATACGATACTCCTTCAAAGCTGGCTCAAAGCTTACAAACTCCTCGTCATCCGTACGATCGTAGAGGATGCGGATGGTTGTAGCATCAACATACTCGATAACACCATCACCTTCAGCTGTAATCATAGTACGTGAATCCTCACATACCTGTTTCTCAAGACCTGTACCAACAATTGGCGCATCATTATGAAGCAATGGAACAGCCTGACGCATCATGTTACATCCCATCAATGCACGGTGACCGTCATCGTGCTCCAAGAATGGAATCAAACCAGCAGACACAGAAGCAATCTGCTGTGGAGATACGTCAATAAGAGCAACAGAATCTGGAGCAACAACTGGGTAGTCAGCATCCTGACGACACTTAACGAAGTCACGGATAAATGTACCATCAGCATTCAATGGTGCATTACCCTGTCCAATAATCTGTTCCTCTTCCTCTTCTGCTGTCAAGAAAAGTACATCCTTATTGTCCATATCCACCTTAGCATCATCAACACGACGATATGGTGTTACGATAAAGCCAAGATCATTAATCTTAGCATACATACAGAGTGATGAAATCAAACCGATGTTAGGACCTTCAGGAGACTCAATAGGACAAAGACGACCATAGTGAGTATAGTGAACGTCACGTACCTCAAAGCCTGCACGCTCACGAGACAAACCACCAGGACCAAGAGCCGAGAGACGACGCTTGTGAGTTACCTCTGCCAATGGGTTGGTCTGGTCCATAAACTGACTCAATGGGTTAGTACCAAAAAATGAGTTAATGACACTTGAGATAGTCTTTGCATTAATCAAATCCGTTGGCTGGAACACTTCGCTGTCACGAACGTTCATACGCTCACGGATAGTACGATTCATACGTGCAAGACCTATAGAGAACTGGTTAGCTAACTGCTCACCTACAGTACGAACACGACGATTTGACAAATGGTCAATATCATCAACCGTAGCATTTGAATTGATAAGGCTGATAAGATACTTAATAATCTCAATGATATCGTCCTTTGTCAGTACACGTACATCCATATCCGTTTCCAAATTCAACTTCTTGTTGATACGGTAGCGACCTACCTCACCCAAGTCATAACGCTTGTCCGAGAAGAAAAGGTTCTGGAACACCTCACGTGCACTTGCATCATCAGCAGCATCAGCATTACGCAACTGACGATAAATATAGTTTACTGCCTCAATCTCCGAGTGGCTCGGATCTTTAGCAAGTGTGTTGAAGATAATAGAGTACTTACTTGCAGCATCTTCATCCTTATGTAGCAAGATAGTTGAAACAGAGCTATCAAGAATCTCATCAACATTCTCTTCTGTGATAATAGTCTCACGCTCAACAACAACCTCATTGCGCTCAATAGATACAACCTCGCCAGTATCCTCATCAACAAAGTCTTCAGTCCAAGACTTCATGACGTTACCAGCAATCTTGCGACCAATAGCAGCCTTCATATTCTTCTTGTTAACCTTAACCTCCTCGCAGAGATCAAAGATCTGAAGAATATCACGGTCTGACTCGTAACCAATAGCACGAAGCATTGTGGTTACAGGCAACTTCTTCTTTCGGTCAATATAAGCATACATGACATTGTTAATGTCAGTAGCAAACTCAATCCATGAACCCTTAAATGGGATAATACGTGCACTGTAAAGAACAGTACCGTTTGCATGGACACCCTGACCAAAGAATACACCCGGAGAACGATGCAACTGAGAAACAACAACACGCTCAGCACCATTGATAACAAAAGTACCATTGCTGGTCATGTAAGGGATTGTTCCCAAGAATACATCCTGAATAAATGTACCGAAATCCTCATGATCTGGGTCAGTACAATACAGCTTCATTTTAGCCTTCAAAGGTACACTGTATGTCAAACCACGCTCCAAGCATTCATCAATAGAATATCTTGGTGGATCAACATAGTAATCCAGGAACTCAAGGACGAAATTATTACGCGTATCGGTGATAGGGAAGTTCTCTGCGAACACCTTATACAAACCGTCATTCTTGCGTTCCTCAGGCGGAGTATCCAGCTGTAGGAAGTCACGGAAAGACTTCAACTGCACATCGAGGAAATCCGGATATGGATACGGATTCTTAACGCTGGCGAAATTTACTCTGGGTTTATTTTCTAATGCCATAACTGAAATTAAATATTCAAATGTTTAAAGTCCAGCGGCGGACTAAAAGAGGGAAAAGTTCCCTAAATATGTCAAAAGACACAAAAAGGTTAGGACTCACCTACTTGGTAAATCCTAACCATGTTTTTTTATTTATGTAAGGAAGAAGTAGAATTACTTCAACTCAACCTTAGCACCCTCAGCCTCAATAGCAGCCTTCAAGTTCTCTGCCTCAGCCTTAGCCATGCCCTCCTTCAAAGTAGAAGGTGCACCGTCTACGAGGTCCTTAGCTTCCTTCAAACCGAGACCACAAGCCTCCTTAACAGCCTTAACAACCTTGAGCTTGTTAGCACCAGCATCAACGAGAACTACATCAAAATCAGTCTTCTCCTCAGCTGCGCCACCTGCAGCAGCTGCAGCAGGCCCAGCAACAGCAACAGCTGCAGCTGCAGGCTCAATACCATACTCGTCCTTGAGGACAGTTGCCAACTCATTTACTTCCTTAACAGTAAGATTTACTAACTCTTCTGCAATAGCTTTTACGTCTGCCATTTTATTCTAATTTTTTAATTTTTTGTTCTAAAAATAATATACCTTGTTGACTTTATTAGATTTTTACTCAGGACGCTCGCCTAAAGTCTTAAGCACACCGTGGATGGTGCCAGCGCCTGACTGGAGAGCAGAAACAACGTTCTTTGCAGGAGACTGCAGCAATGCCACAACATCTGCGATGAGTTCGTTCTTGCTCTTGAGAGCTGCAAGTTCTTCGAGTTTGTCAGCACCAACAAATAGAGATTCCTCTACATAAGCTGCCTTAAGAGCTGGAATACCTTCCTTCTTATACTCCTTCAACAACTTTGCTGGCACATTAGCAGTCTGAGTGAACATAACTGCTGTATTACCCTTCAAAGAACCATACAGTGGTTCAAAATCTACATCTGAAGCTTCAAAAGCCTTGTGAAGAAGGTTATTCTTCACAACAACCATATTGATTTCGCTCTTGAAACACTTACGGCGGAGAGAACTTGTAGCCTCAGCATTCAATCCAGTTACATCAACCAAATAGAAATGAGGATAGTTCTTTAACTTCTCACCGAGTTCAGCGATAATTGTATCTTTTACTTCTTTCTTCATTGTACAAAACTTTTAGAGTTATTCAGCTGATTTAGGATCAATCTTGACACCCTTACTCATTGTGCTAGAAATAAAGATACTCTTGATATATGTACCTTTAGCAGCAGCAGGCTTCAGCTTGATAACAGTAGAGATAAACTCCTTAGCGTTACCACAAATCTGCTCAGCAGTCATACTAACCTTACCAATTGAAGTATGGATAATACCAGCCTTATCAACCTTAAAGTCAATCTTACCCTGCTTAACGTCCTTTACTGCCTTAGCAACATCCATAGTCACAGTACCGCTCTTTGGGTTTGGCATCAAGCCACGAGGACCGAGTACACGACCCAAAGGACCTAACTTACCCATGCATGATGGCATAGTGATGATAACATCAATATCAGTCCATCCGCCCTTGATCTTTTCAACGTATTCGTCGAGACCAACGTGATCAGCACCAGCTTCCTTAGCGGCAGCCTCCTGATCAGGTGTACAGAGACAGAGCACACGTGTGACCTTACCAGTACCATGTGGAAGCGACACAACGCCACGAACCATTTGGTTAGCCTTACGTGGGTCAACACCGAGACGCACATCAATGTCAACAGAAGCATCAAACTTAGTAGTGGTAATTTCCTTTACCAACTTTGCTGCCTCTTCCAATGTATATGCCTTCCCTGCTTCAACCTTCTCAGCTACTGATTTCTGATTTTTTGTCAGTTTACTCATTTTTACTTTTGAAGTTTAAAATTATTTACCAGGGAAGTCCCCTTTTACAGTGATACCCATACTACGAGCTGTACCAGCAATAAGCTTCATTGCACTCTCTACTGTGAAACAGTTGAGGTCTGGCATTTTATCTTCTGCGATAGCCCTTACCTGCTCCCAAGTTACGGATGCAACCTTCTTGCGGTTTGGCTCTCCAGATCCGCCTTTCACCTTAGCTGCTTCCATGAGCTGTACAGCTGCAGGAGGAGTCTTAATGATGAAGCTGAAAGACTTATCGTTGTAGTAGGTAATAACGACTGGAAGAACCTTACCAGCCTTGTCCTGGGTACGGGCGTTGAACTCCTTGCAGAACCCCATAATATTTATACCTTTAGAACCCAGTGCAGGTCCTACTGGAGGGGAAGGATTTGCAGCGCCACCTTTAATCTGTAATTTGATTAATCCAGCTACTTCTTTAGCCATTTCTTTTGTTAATATTTAAAATTAAACTATAGTAGAATAGTATCCGTAACAACACTATTCTTCTTTTGCGACTTGCATAAAACTTAGCTCCAATGGATTCTGGCGACCAAAAATCATCACCATTACCTTCAACTTATGCTTCTCGGCATTCACCTCTTCGATGACACCATGGAAACCGCTGAAAGGACCATCAGTAACCTGAACTGTTTCACCAACCATATATGGTACATTCTGAACCTCTTCAAGTTCAGTATCTTCCACATTGCCCAACAGACGATTAATATCTGCCTGACGGACAGGTGAAGGGTCAGACATACCTCCAAGGAATCCTAAAACATTAGGCATGAAACGCAACGTAGAAGCTACGTCAGGTGTCATATTGGCTTGGACAAGCACATAACCAGGAAGACTTAATTTCTCCTTGACAACACGCTTCCCATCTTTACGCACAGTTGCGTGTTTTTCCATAGGTAATAAAACCTCAAAAACACGCTCAGCAAGTTTTTCGTTCAGACGCAATTGAGCATCGATATATTCTT
>CAMUQM010000012.1 GCA_947095945.1 uncultured Prevotella sp. | reverse complement strand
GACAGTTCCAAAGCTACCGCTGAATGGGTAGCTGCTGAGAACAAGGTTACACAAGAGTATCTTTCTCGTATTCCATTCCGAGCGAAACTCTTCAATCGTATGAAGGAGTTGGCGAACTATGAGAAGGTATCAGCTCCTTCCTATATCAAATCTATAGGTAAGTGGCTTTTCTACAAAAATGATGGTCTTCAGAATCAAAGTGTACTCTACATTATGGACCGTCTTGAGGATGAGAAGAACGCACGTGTTTTCCTTAACCCTAACCAATTGTCATCAGACGGAACCGTTGCACTGAAGGGTATCTACTTCTCACACAACGGTAAGTATGCAACCTACTCTATCTCTCGCAGCGGAAGCGACTGGCAAGAGTTCTATGTTATGGATGTCAAGACAGGAAAACTGCTTGATGACCATATTACTTGGGCAAAGTTTTCTGGCGCATCATGGCAAGGTGACGGATTCTATTACAGTGCTTACGATGCTCCACAGAAGGGACATGAATTTAGTAATGTAAATTCTATCCAGAAAATCTACTATCACAAGATTGGTACTCCACAGTCTGAGGATGTTCTCTTCTATCAGAATCCAGCGAATCCTATGCGCTTCTATGCTGTAAGTGTCAATGAAGAAGAAACCATGATGTTCCTATATGAAAGCGGTGCAGGCTCAGGCAACATTGTCTATGTACGTGATCTCCGTCAGCCTAATAGCCAATTCATTCAGATGACATCTAATCTTGATTTGCAATATAGTTTAGTTGAGACTGTTGGTGACAAGATGTACTTCCTTACCAATGATGGTGCACCAAAGAACCGGCTGATGGTTACAGACCTCAAGCACCCCGGTTTCAATGAGTGGAAAACAATTGTACCAGAGTCAAAGGACATGCTTGAAGGTGTTACCTTTGCTGATGGTAAGATGATTCTGAACTATATGAAAGATGCTTCCAGCCACGCTTACGTTTATTCTATGGATGGAAAGCAACTCTCTGAGATAAAACTTCCTACATTGGGCAGTGCAAGTTTCTATGGAGAAAAGGACCGGAAGGAAGTATTCTACTCCTTCTCATCTTTCACCGTACCAACCACCATCTATCAGTATGACCTCGCCACAACTAACAGCAAGGTTTATGCTGCACCAAAGGTTAAGTTCAAGGAGTCTGATTATGTCTGCGAACAGGTGTTCTATCCAAGTAAGGACGGAACAAGAATTCCTCTCTTTATCACTTATAAAAAAGGTTTAAAGCGCAATGGTAAGAACCCTGTATTCCTCTATGGCTATGGTGGTTTCAATGTACCTTTAACCCCTTACTTCTCTTCGGTACGTATTCCTTTCATCGAAAATGGTGGAATCTATGCTCAAGCATCCCTACGAGGTGGCAGTGAGTATGGTGAGGACTGGCACATAGCTGGTACGAAGATACAGAAACAGAATGTCTTTGATGACTTCATCTCAGCTGGAGAGTGGCTTATTGAAAACAAGTATACAAGTAAAGACTACCTCGCTATCGTTGGTGGTTCAAATGGTGGTTTGCTCGTAGGTGCTTGTATGACACAACGTCCTGACCTCTTCAAGGTATGTATTCCACAAGTAGGTGTAATGGATATGTTGCGCTATCATAAGTTTACGATTGGTTGGAACTGGGCTCCAGACTATGGAACAAGTGAAGACTCAAAGGAGATGTTCGATTATCTCCTTGCTTACTCTCCACTCCACAACCTCCGTCCTGGCACAAAGTATCCAGCAACTTTGGTAACAACTGCCGACCATGACGACCGTGTTGTACCTGCGCACTCATTTAAGTTTGCAGCTACCCTGCAGGCTGACAATGCTGCCAACACACCAACACTCATTCGCATTGATACCAAGGCAGGCCACGGAAGTGGTAAGCCTTTGTCTAAGCAGTTGGAAGAGCAGGCTGACATCTACGGCTTTATCCTTTATAATATGGGATTGAAATATTAAGAGTTCAGAGGAGTTATGTTCATATATCTTTGTTTGAAAAGTAACTTCTTGCAATAGCATAACTCCTCAAACTCCAAAACATATTTCATGAATAAATAGTATGGTCTTAATTCAATTAAAATACTTAACCTCTTAAGTTCCCAATCAAATGCAGATTCTATTAGCATCCGCAAAAATAATGAAAAGTACCACAAAGGTACAAACCCCAGATACACACCTGCCTCATTTCCATAAGGAAGCGAGACAGATGGCATTAGAGCTGGGAGAACTATCCGTTGAAAATCTTGCGAAAGAATTAAAGTGTAATGATAAAATAGCATTGGAGAACAAGCTTCGCTATCAAGACTTCTTCAACGAGGATGCTTATCTCCCGGCACTTCTTGCCTATTACGGTCAGGCTTATAAGTACTTGAAAGCAGAGGAATACAGCCAGAATGACTTTCTTTATGCGGACAAACACCTCTGGATAACAAGTTTCCTTTACGGACTATTACGACCGTTAGACCTCATACATCCCTACCGTCTGGAAGGTAAGACCAAACTTCCGTCAGCAGAAGGAAAGAATATATTTGATTACTGGAGACCACTTCTTACCGATATGCTCATTAAAACCTTGAAAGCTGATGACGGAATTCTTGTATATCTTGCCGCAGAAGAGTTCAAACATCTCTTTGATTGGAAGCGGCTAAAGAAAGAAGCACGTGTCATACATCCCTTCTTTATGGTGGATCAGGGCAGCCAGCTGAAAGCTATCAATGTCTACGCCAAGAGCTGTCGGGGTGCGATGACAAGTTATATAATACGCAACCAGCTGACATCATACGATGATTTGCTTGACTTTGAACTTGATGGTTTCACCTATCAACCCGATTATGGAGATGAGGAGCATCCACACTTTATATTAAGGACATAAGCAAACATTTCGTCGTCAAACAACCAAACCTAATAGTACAAAAATGTCAATCGAAGAATACCGGCAGCAAATACTCAGTATTTTGCTTGCAAAAACCAACGCCAAGGGGACGGCTCGTTTTGATGAATCGTCTGCTAAGGAGCTACTTGACCAACTATCAGACGAAGAACTGGAAGAGGGTATCTTATTCAACACACCTGAAGATGTAGCTGAAATCCTATCAGAAGTTGGAACATTCTAAGCGCTCATTTATAAGTAATAGAGGAAACCATAGGCGACAAACGATAGTTTATTAGAGGTTTCTCACGGCTTATTATAATCATATTCCATCTTAAAACAAACATCTTCAGCAACGAAATATCTTTACATAGCTTTTAGATATTTCTACTTAAAAACAAGAAATAAAAGCATTTTTCAACATCTTTGTAACTTTCTACTTATCAATAAGTTATAAAGTTGTGCAAGAAAAGGTGCTTACTTAGCCTTCAAAATGGCGTTAGTTAGAGTCTTAAAGAGCATCTTTAACAAGTCTATTAAGGCTTAATTGAAATGCAATTCATCGTTATTAAAAATACTAACGAGAATTTATTTTGACAAAACAACAAAAAAGGTAAAAGAGAAAAAACTCTTTTACCTTTTTTATTATTTACTTAATTTCTTCTTAGAAACGATAGCCTAATGTGAGGAGTAACTGATTTTTGTTGTTCTTGACATCAGCGATTGTTGCAATGTTAGACTCCTTTACAGTTGTAGCACCAGAAGGTATAGAAACATCTCTAATATTAGAGAAAGGAGCAAATGACCCATTCTGTGCGCTATACTGATAAGCTAAATCAATATTGAACTTCTTTACTTTATAACCAATGCCTAATGTAAAACGGTTGATGGAGCTCCAGTTAGTATAGTCTGTTGTAGAAGAATAAGCTGTACCTAAAGAAGCAAGACCGGGATCTTTCTGCGCATCACTTACATATTTTGGACTTACATAGTTGTAACCCATACGCAAAGCAACATTGCTTACTGGCTTATACTCAACACCTAACTTCAAAGTACTAACGCCCTTCAAAACTTCCTTTGTATGTGCATTCATATTCTTGTCAGGACTTGATGACTCGTAGTACTCACCATAATAATTATAGTAGCCACCATCGTTGACTCTACTGTTTATATCACTGAAGTTCTCATACTCATAAGTTGCACCCAAAGCGAGGTAATTACCAACGGTGTGACCAAGAGAGAAACCAAACTTCCAAGGTGTCCACAGCTTGAAATCGTATGAGTTGCTAATGTAAGAAGCCTTACTTGTTGTACCTTGAACATAAAAAAGACCTGTAACATTCGATGTTGTCAAGTCATACCATGTTGGAGACTTCACGTATGCACCAATTCTAAATGGAGACTCAGCCACTGGACGAACGATAACACCAGCTGTAATATCAAATCCAGAACCCGTTACTTTTCTATTATCGCTAACAACTGCTGCACCATTACTATTGAAGCTTTCACAATATTCACTATATGCCTTGTAATGTACATCCTTCATTCCAAACGTAAGACCGAGATAAACTCTATCATTGATATTACCACTCACTGCAAAGTCATAGTTACCAATATAACCTGAGTGAGCACGATCTAAAGTATAACCAGTAGCTTTCTCATAATTATAAATTCCTGTACTACCTGGAATCAATGAATTCCAATAAAGGTAATCAATCTGACTCCAAGTATATGCAACATTTGTTGATGTAGCATTTACATAGCCGATATTCTGACCATCTTTATTCTTATCAACATAGAAGCCACCCTCATTCTGATTACCAAGTGCACCCTTAATATATGACTGCTTGTTCTGGGAACTTCCATCTAATGAGCCTGCAGCATTAAGGATATAATCAAAGTTCTTACTCTTATGGTAGTTGAAACCAAAGTTAAGGAAAGACTTCTGTCCAGTACGAGTAGAATAAACGCCACCTATCTGGTCAAAGCTCAAGTTAGTCTTCTTACCATTAGCAAACTCCTTACCATCTGACTGCATAAGAAGACCACCACTGACACTAATATTATTATGACGGAATAAACCGATACCAGCAGGGTTAGAACCGATTGTAGAAATATCAGCACCCAAGGCCTCCATAGCTCCACCCATACCAACATAGCGTGCGGTACCATTCAAGTCCTCTCCTGCCAACTTAGCATTCTCGTATGTTTCCTGTGCATTTGCTGACAAAGCTGCAAACAACGATACTGCAAAGAAAATATATTTACTCTTCATATCTGATATTCATTATTAGTTATACATTCATTACCCTAAATCTTATCTATGACCACCAAAGCGTGATGAGCCACTTCCACCACCACTGGAGTATGAGCCACCGAAGCTACCGCCTCCACTTCTTGCACCGCCAAACGAACTTGGTGAAGGTTGTGAGAAAGTTGAACGTTCAGGTTGAGAATAAACCTGACGTGTCTGTGATTCAACACTTCTTTGACGAGCACCACCGAAGCGGTCATAATA
Source organism: uncultured Prevotella sp. (assembly GCA_947095945.1). Lineage (GTDB taxonomy): Bacteria > Bacteroidota > Bacteroidia > Bacteroidales > Bacteroidaceae > Prevotella. The sequence continues at coordinate 16,729 of CAMUQM010000012.1, read as the reverse complement.
ACCATTCATATCATTGCGTGGTGACGCGTTATTACCATATTGATTGCCACGGCGAGTTGAATAAGATGATCGTTCATTATTATAGTAGCTTGATCTTGTCTGAGAGCCAAAAGCTCGTGGAGAGTCGCCCCAGTGATTAGCAGTGCCAGTATGACCATTATAAGCGTAGTAGCCACCTCTTCTGTAGCCATAGTAAGGATATCCACCATAATATCTGCTCCATGGGTTATACCAGCCATAGCCAGCATAGCCGTAATAGTAAGGATAACCACCATAGTAACCATAATAAGGATAGCCACTATAGTAGCCGTAATATGGATAGCCACTATAGTAGCCGTAATATGGATAGCCACCATAATAACCATATGACCATGGGTCATCCCATCTGTCATACCATCCACCATAGTAAGGTGAACGCCATCCCCAACCTACATAGATTGAAGAGCGACCAGCAAACCAAGGGTCATAATAGCCACCCCAGAAGCCATCAAAGCGACTCATTCTTCTGCTATATGCGAAGTCGTCCTCGCCGCTCTCATACTTACGAGTGAAGCCTCCATAGATAGTGTCAAGTACTACAGAGTCTCCATGCAGTGTAGAGATACGTGACATGAAGATATCATTTCCAAGAGAGTCAACTCCAATTTTCTTATAATTGTACTTGCCACGACGATTGTATTCGTCATTAGACTTACCGATACCGCTATAATAGACAGGGCGTTCTTCCTCCATTATACTCTGTTGATAAGCAGATTGTTCTGCTTTTGACGGAGTAAAATAAAGGTCATCCTGTGCCATTGAAAGCAATGGCATAGCTCCAAATAAAACCGAAAGTAAAACAAATCGTTTCATATACCCTTTTTTTAAATTTACACTTGTTTTAACATCAATAATATGTATGTATACAATCTTGATAATGCAAAAATAAGACAACTTTCCTTGCAAATATACGGATTTTCCCTAATCCATGGTAGGTTTTTCCCTATTTTTTATAATTTTGCAGTAGAAATTTAACACCAAGATGAAATATATACAAGTAAAATTTACGGCAGAACCTGATTCTCAGGACGTAAGAGACATTATTGCAGCTCTTGCAGGTGAAGTTGGATTCGATTCTTTTACGGACGAACCAGACGGACTCGTTGGATACTGCCAAGAAGATCTTTTCAATGAAGAAACACTCTCTGAGACAATGCAGAATCTACCTATTCCTGATGTAAAAGTATCTTTTACAGCAAAAGAAGCCGAAGATAAGAATTGGAATGAAGAATGGGAGAAAGCTGGCTTTGACCCAATAATAATTGATAATCGCTGTGCTATCATTTGCAAGAATATGGAAGAAGAGAATCTTACCACTTATCCTCAACTTGCTACCATTCCAATGAAGATTGTTATTGATGCACAACAGGCTTTTGGTACAGGTACACATGAAACAACACAAATGATTGTTTCATTATTACTGAACCAAGACTTGAAAGAAAAGAGAGTCCTCGACTGCGGCTGTGGAACAGGTATCTTAGGCATTGTTGCCGCAAAATGCGGTGCAAGAGAAACTGTATGCTATGATATTGACGAGTGGAGTGTACGTAATGCTGAACACAATGCCGAACTGAACGGTGTCGAATTAGACGTGCTTGAAGGCGACAAACGAGTCTTATCACACGTAAGTGGTGTTTTTGATATCATCTTAGCAAACATCAATCGTAATGTAATCCTTGAAGACATAGACGAATTTGCCAGTGTTATGACAACTGATTCAAAGATTATTTTGAGTGGATTCTATGAACAAGATGCAGAAGCTATCCTTCAGAAAGCTAATGAACTTGGTTTAAAAGAGAGTCAACGTTTGTTGAATCATGACTGGTGCTGCCTACTGCTTGAGCGGGCGTAACCTCTTCGGGAATAAGTAGTTGCTGCAAGTCGTAGAAGCTACCATTGTAGATATCTAAGTCTACATAACCCTTAATACCTGGCAGCCTTCCGGCATCGGTATGCTGCCAGAATTTCCAAGCACCTTGATATTCCATCTGATTAACATAGTAGTGTGCTATCCAATAAGGATAGTCATCAAAGCGAGAATCAGAAAGATATTGGTCTTTAAACTTATAATAGGTATAGATGATAGGTTTCACATGATACCTATCTTCTACTATATGTAGCCATGTAAGAATATTCTGCTGGAACTCTTCGGTACTGATATTCTTTGGCTTATGCTCAACATCGAGAACAGGTGGTAAATCTCCCGGCTGCAAATGAACCATAGCAAGGAAGAAATAAGCCTGACGACGTGCCGACGAGTTATTGCTCCAGAAATGATAAACACCTCGTATAAAACCTGACTCCTTTGCATTATAGAAGTTCTCACGGAACTTCACATCGACATGACTATCACCCTCTGTAGACTTTATAATAACAAAACGTATGGGCGAACGGTCTATCATCGCATTTCTAAGTCGGTTCCAATTAATCGTACCCTGATAACGACTTACATCAATACCATAAATCGTATAGCCCTCTGGATAATCAGGATCACCATAAATAGCGCGCCATCTAAATCCTGTAGGTGATACAAAGAAATAATAGAACAAGAAACTATATCCAGCTGCAAGACACAATCCCCCTGCCCATCTCATCCAACTTGGCATCTGAATCCAAGTTTTTAGTATTGAATGAAGCGCTTTGGAGATAAACATTTTCTTACTTTTGGATAATTTAAAGTTCTACTTTACTTCTACATTAAATTGACTTTCGAGAATTCTTTTCATGAACAAAAATATTTATTTTCATGAAGAAAAATATTTATTTACGTGAAGAAAAATATTTATTTTCATGAAGAAAAATATTTATTTACGTGAAAAAAAGAATTTCTTTTCATGAAAATAAATTAGCATACCACCTAAATAAGTTGAAAATATGATGTTTCTTTAGATACTATTGACTACGAAAAAGAAGACTATTAAACACTACTTACAACCATAGTCAAGCACCTTTATTCTTGTATAAATTTTATAATAATAGATTGAAAATAAAAGGGGTAATTTAACTTTGTTTACTAACTACTTAAAACATAAGGGGTCAGCAGCAAACAGGAAATTGTATAAAACAAAAGAAGAAACAGAGGATATAGTTATCCCCTATTTCTTCTTTATAAATATACTATTACTTAGCCTGCTCTAACTCGAGAGTCTTAGTAGTCTGATCGCATACTGAAGAAGGACCCCAGTACTGGATAGGACCCGGATAGATGTAGCATGTTTCCTTAGCCCACTTCTCACGCTGAGCAGCGAATGTCTTGAATGGAGCACCATCAAGCTCAACAAGTGCCTTGCGGATAACTGGCTTCATCTCACCGTTACGTCTCTCCATGTTCATCATCATTGTGATTGGCACACCTCCTGCCTTCCACTGATCTGTACCAGCAGTTGTATTCTTAACGATAGCCATGTAACCTGTCTTACCGTTAGCAATCAGCTGAGCTGCTGATGAACCGAGTGCGTAGCAGTAGTCTGCATCGAAGTTAGAAGGAGCTGCGCAACGACCCTCGTAACCGAAGAAGTGGTGCAGAGGAGAGAACTTGCCAGTGTACTTGCCCTCCTTCTTCCACTGATCAAGCTTAGCTGCAACCATCTCTGAAATAAGCTTCTCTGTCTCAATGAGAGATACCTGCACGTTTCCGTGTGGGTCGCGGTCAAGAGAAAGCTGACGTGCAACGCCCTCTGGAAGTGTTTCGAAAGTAGACTTGTTCTCTGCTGAGAGGTGAGCAAGAATATACTCACGCTGTGCAGCCTTGTCAAGGTTCAAATAGTCTGCACCGTGAGCAGCGAGCAAGTCGTTCAACTCCTGAATCAAACGACCAATAGCAGGGATAAACTCGATAAGACCCTCTGGAATCAAAACAACACCGAAGTCGTTACCCTGCTCTGCACGATAAGCAACAACACCAGCAATATACTCAACGATATCGTTCAATGTCTGATCCTTAGCCTCAATCTCCTCAGATACTAAGCAGATGTTTGGCTGTGTCTGCAAAGCACACTCAAGAGCAATGTGAGAAGCAGAACGACCCATCAACTTGATAAAATGCCAGTACTTACGAGCAGAGTTACAGTCACGCTCGATATTACCGATAAGCTCTGAATAAGTCTTAGTTGCTGTATCAAAACCGAAAGAAGTCTCAATCTGATCATTCTTCAAGTCACCATCGATAGTCTTAGGACAACCGATAACCTGAACGCCATACTGCTTAGCAGCATAGTACTCTGCCAATACGCAAGCATTGGTATTAGAGTCGTCACCACCGATGATTACAACAGCCTTGATATCCAACTTGCGGATAATCTCAAGACCCTTCTCAAACTGCTCTTCTTTCTCAAGCTTTGTTCTACCTGAACCAATCATATCGAAACCACCAGTGTTGCGATAAGCCTGAAGATTCTCAGCTGTAATCTCAATGTAATTGTGATCAACAAGACCACCAGGACCCATAAGGAAACCATAAAGGCGATTCTCTGGGTTCAACTTCTTAACCTCATCAAAGAGACCAGAAATAACGTTGTGACCACCAGGAGCCTGACCACCTGAGAGGATAATACCAACATTAATCTTAGCATTGTTAGCTGAATCAGCTGGAACAAACTCAACGAGAGGCATTCCGTAAGTATTAGGGAATAACTTCTTGATGTCCTCCTGATTGTCAACACTCTGTGTAGGAGCACCTTCCTGCACCTTTACTGCACCCTGAAGAGCCTTAGGCAACTTTGGCTGATAGCCTGCTCTTTCCTTCTGCAATGCGCTAATTTCCATGTGTTTAATTTAAATGATTTAAATATAATGATTTATTTAATATCTTTATATATTCTGCAAAATTACTTTTTTTATCCGATAAAAGAAAAGAAAAGATGCTAAATTAAAATTTTAACTCTATTTTTATGTAAGAAAGCTTTGCTTTTCTATTTTTTTATTTATCTTTGAACGATAAATGTAAAATATAGCTATTTAGGATTAATATGAGTAACAAAAGAGATTTGAAACGCACCATTAATTATATTTGTGGTGATTTGTTCACAGAGGGCATCGCAGCATCTCTCTACGGTGAAAATCGTGATGACGACAATATCGAGGCTATCCTCACTTCTATCTTGGTAATGCACAGCAACTACATCAGACGAATATCTCATGTTCAGCCGGGCATGTCAGCCAAAGTTTATTTCAAAGACTTGAAAGACAAGTTTAGTAAAGAAGTCAATGAGATTGTTGACCAACTCAATAACCTTGCATAATGGTACAAGGTATATCTAAGTGGCTTCTTTATAGTTTTATGGGGTGGAAGAAGGATGTCAGGTTTACCTTGCCTGACAAGGCTATTATTTGTCTTGCACCTCACACAAGCAATCATGATTTCCTAATTGGTCAGCTTTATGCAAGAGCTGAGCGACAGAAGAGCAACTTCCTTATGAAGAAGGAATGGTTTTTCTGGCCACTCGGCTCTATCTTCCGTAAACTCGGAGGAATCCCTGTATGGCGTGATAAGCATACAAGTATGACTGACAGATTAGCTGATTATGCAATGAAGGCTGATAAGTTCCAACTTTGTATTACTCCCGAAGGTACCAGAAGCTTAAACCCTGAATGGAAGAAGGGGTTTTATTATATTGCATTAAAAGCAAAGTTGCCTATTTACCTCTACGGTTTAGACTATGAAAGGAAGCAGATTGAGTGTTCTAAAGTAATAACACCATCGGGTGATGTGGAACAAGATATGAAGGAAATCAAATTGTATTTCAAAGACTTTAAAGGTAAACATCCTGAATTGTTTACAATAGGAGAATTAAACGGATAATGAAGATAAAATTGCTGTGTACTGCGCTTCTTGCAATGGCATTTACAAATACCTTTGCACAAGCGGGTAAATCAACATGGGGAAAAACAGAGTATGAAGATGCACCATGGGTGAAGAATGTTTCTCGCCCAAATGAGATTACAGAGGGATTACAGAATAGACATCTTTCTGTGTGGTCATCGCATGGACGATATTACGATGCTAAGAAAGGTGAATGGAGATGGCAAAGGCCTATTTTATTCAGTACTACCGAAGACCTTTATACACAAACAATAGTTCTTCCTTATCTGATTCCTATGCTTGAAAGCGCAGGAGCAATTGTCTTCACACCACGTGAAAGAGACTGGCAAAAAAATGAAGTTATAGTTGATAATGACAATCGCACCAACTATCAAGAAGAGAGTATGAAGAAGAAGTGGGCGACCACTTCCACTAAGGGCTTCGCTCTACATTATGGTAGTTATAACGATGGTGAGAATCCATTTACGGCAGGTACAGCCCGACAGGTAAAGGCAAGGAAGCGTAACAGCAAGATTAGCTCTGTTGTTTATCAACCAACCATCCCTGAGACAGGACGCTATGCTGTCTATGTAAGCTATCAAACACAGAAGAAGAGTGTTGATGCAGCAGAATATATTGTTTTCCATAAAGGACAAGAAACACATTTCCGTGTGAACCAGCGTATGGGTGGTGGCACTTGGGTTTATCTTGGAACATTCGAATTTGACAAGGGAAATAGCATTAACAACTCTGTTGTATTAACCAATCATAGCTCTCGTAGAGGTATTGTTACCACTGATGCTGTGCGCTTTGGTGGAGGCATGGGTAATATCGTTCGTGGCGGAACAGTGAGTGGTATGCCTCGTTTCCTTGAAGGAGCAAGATACTCGACACAATGGGCTGGTGCACCATGGAGCGTTGTCAGCAAGAGCAACGGTTCTAACGACTATAACGATGACATCAACTGCCGCTCATTGATGACGAACTGGCTCGCTGGAGGTTCTTGTTATTTGCCTGAAAAGAAAGATGGTAAGAAGGTGCCTATCGACCTCACTTTGGCAATACACAGTGATGCTGGAGTGAAAACAGATGATAGTTTTGTAGGAACTTTGGGAATTTGTACAACGCAAGACGGTAATAAAATATTAGGAGATGGACTTTCACGTAAGGTTTCAAAGACCTTTGCAGAACAGTTAATAGCCAATGTAAAGAAGGATTTGGATAAAGCTTTCCACATGAATTGGACTACTCGTTCTGTGTGGGACCGCAACTATAGTGAGACTCGACTTCCTGAAGTTCCGTCTGCAATCCTTGAGACTCTCTCTCATCAGAACTTCCCTGACATCAAGTTAGGACAAGACCCAAACTTCAAGTTCACCTTTGCACGTTCCGTATATAAAACGATTTTGAAGTATGAAGCAAATATGCATGGTAAGACTTATACAGTTCAACCACTTGCTCCGCATAACTTCAAGATAGAATATATATCTTCAAAGAAGGTTAGATTACAATGGAAACCAACTACTGATGCCAGTGAGCCAACAGCAGCCTCAACTTCCTATAACGTATATGTTGCTATGGGAACAAGAGGCTTTGACAATGGTATGAACGTTCGCAATCCTTACTTTGAAATAGAATTGCTACCAGACGTAGTCTATAACTTTAAGGTAACGGCTTGTAATCGTGGCGGTGAGAGTTTTCCAACAGAAACCCTTTCGGCTTTACGTAATGAAGGTGCAACTCAAACTATTCTTATAGTCAATGCTTTCCATCGCCTTTCTTCTCCAGCAGTAGTTAACACAAGCACAGAACAAGGCTTTGATCTTGAAGCTGATCCGGGTCTTAGTTATGGTCCAGTGGCTGGATGGACAGGAAGACAAGCCAACTTCAACAAAGCTATGATGGGTAAGGAAGGACCTAATGCCTTAGGTTATGGCGGTGAGGAACTTGTAGGTAAGATTATCGCAGGTAACGACTTCAACTACGTAAAAGAACACGCAGAGGCTTTACGTCATGCAGGTAAATACAATATTGTCAGTTGCAACAGTAAGGCTGTTGAGTATGGCGAAGTCAATCTTTCTAAATATGCAATGGTAGACCTACTCCTTGGCAATGAGAAAGATGATGGGCATAGCTTGTATTATTATAAAACCTTCAAACCAGCACTGTGTCAGCAACTAACAAAGTATCTGAATGGACGTGGAAAACTCTTTGTCAGTGGTTCTTATCTTGCTTCTGATATGCAGGGCATTGACGAACAGGATTGGTTAAGAAACAACCTTAAAATTACCTTTGATGGTACAAACTATGACAACTACAACTCTATCGTGAGTGGTATGGGAATGTCATTTGACGTTTATCGCACTATCAACGAGCAACATTACGGTGCTTATACCCCAGACAACATCCTACCTGTTGACAATGCTTTCAGCACATTAACTTATGCTGATGGACGAACAGCAGCTGTAGCATATAAAGGAACTGACAACAGTGTTTTCACTTTATCCTTCCCCTTCGAGTGTATCAAGGATGCTACAACGCGTAATAGTATCATGAAGGGTATTGTCAACTTCATGATGAAGAAATAACAACAAAGAAATTGGAATAATCTAAAAGCGTAAAGACTATGTATAAAATTCAAGCAAACGCTTCGGGTACACGAAGCATTGAGGTTACAGACAGCCATCTTGAGACGATTCAGAAGTATTCACTTCTCTCTGGATTAATTGATTCCAATGGTATTATTGACGAGGATATCCTCGACAAACTGAAATTCAATGTTCGTGGACTTCTTGAGTCTGAACCGGGTAAAGACAAAGACTTATTGGATTTATGTCTTGATGTTATTTATAATCAAAACATGAAAGCCATCGGTCTTAAAAGCCTTGTTGTACTCTTCAAAGAATGGGGCTTAACACATCAAGATGCTGAAGAAGAGAACAAAGAAACCCTGTAATAGCAAACAACGATTTAATACAAGGTTTAACTTATTGAAGTCCGACAACATAACTTATAAAGAAATTCAGTTAAAAACAAAAACATTTGAGTTCACAAAAAGAAAACAAAAGAACAGCAAAGCAGCATAAAAAGACAACACCTTCTCAGCGACAAGACAGAGAAGGTGCTGTTAAGAGTGAAGCGAAAATATCAAGACCTTCAAGATTTCAGCTGACAGACTTCCTCCCTACTACAAAGAAGGAGGTTGAACTCCGTGGTTGGGATCAGTTAGACGTTATCCTCTTTTCGGGTGATGCCTATATTGACCACCCTGCCTTTGGTGCTGCTGTCATTGGTAGAACACTTGAAGCAGCAGGTTATAAGGTAGCTATCGTACCACAACCTGACTGGCATGGTGACTTCCGAGACTTCAAGAAGTTAGGTCGCCCACGTCTCTACTTTGGTATCTCACCGGGCGCAATGGACTCGATGGTGAATAAATACACCGCCAACCGTCGTCTACGTTCTGAAGATGCCTACTCACCTGATGGTAGGCACGACCTACGCCCAGAGTATCCAAGTATCGTTTACTCTAACATTCTCAGACAGCTTTATCCCGATGTTCCTATCATCTTAGGTGGCATCGAGGCTTCACTGCGCCGTCTCACTCACTACGATTATTGGAAAGACTGCCTTCGCAAGTGTATTCTCTGCGATGCACATGCTGACATGATTATCTATGGTATGGGGGAAAAACAGGTGGTTAGCATAGCACAGGAGTTAGAAAATGGTGCTAAAATAAAAGACTTAAAGTATATCCCACAAACCGTCTACCTATGTAAGGAGTCAGATATTCCTGACGGAATCAAAGAGGATGATATCGTACTTCATTCGCATGAATCTTGCTTACACAATAAGAAATATCAGGCAGAGAACTTCAGGCATATAGAAGAAGAGTCTAACAAAAAACACGCACAGCGCATTCTGCAGGCTGTTGACAACGTTTATGCCGTTGTTAATCCACCCTATCCTACCATGACAACAGAGGAGGTAGATGCGGCTTATGATCTGCCTTACACACGTGAACCACATCCGAAGTATCGTGGTAAGACTATCCCTGCCTACGAGATGATTAAACATAGTGTGAACATCCATCGCGGATGCTTTGGTGGTTGTTCGTTCTGTACCATCTCAGCACATCAGGGTAAGTTTATTAGCTGCCGTTCAAAAGAGAGTATCTTAAAGGAGGTGAAGCAGGTAATAGCAATGCCCGACTTCAAAGGCTATCTATCCGACCTTGGTGGTCCATCAGCCAACATGTATGGTATGGCTGGTAAAAATCAGAAGGCTTGCGAACATTGTAAACGCCCAAGCTGTGTAAACCCAGAGATATGTCCTAACCTTGAAACCGACCATACTAAACTACTTGAAATCTATCATGCAGTTGACGAACTGCCTGAAATCAAGAAGAGCTTCATCGGTTCAGGTGTACGTTATGACCTCCTGCTACACAAGAGTAAAGACGAAAAGAGTAACGAGGCTGCCAGACAATATACTCGCGAGCTAATAACACGCCATGTTAGTGGTCGTTTGAAAGTTGCGCCAGAGCATACTTCAGATCGCGTACTGGGTCTTATGCGCAAGCCATCGTTCCAACAGTTCTATGCTTTCAAGAAGATTTTTGACCGTATTAACCGTGAGGAGAATATGCGCCAGCAGATTATCCCTTACTTCATATCGTCCCATCCGGGCTGTCAGGAAGAGGACATGGCAGAGTTGGCGGTGCTGACAAAAGACCTTGACTTCCACTTGGAGCAGGTGCAGGACTTCACCCCTACCCCAATGACCGTTTCTACAGAGGCTTGGTACACGGGCTATGACCCATATACGCTCGAACCTATCTTCTCAGCGAAGACACCAAAGGAGAAACTTGCACAACGTCAATTCTTCTTCTGGTACAAGCCAGAAGCACGTCGTGACATTGAACGAGAACTTCACCGCATTGGACGTAGCGACCTGATAGCTAAGCTATACGATAATGTTCCTAAGCATCACCCACGTGCGGTTTACGACCCAAAAGCTATCGGTAGTACACCCGACATTCCAAACAAGAAACGTAAAGGTAGGGAAGAAAAGCCAACGGATAATCGTAGAAAAACAGCAAAACAAAATGGTAAGCAACCAAAGGGTTTCAATCCGAACTTTTCTGGTCACCCCCGTCGCAAACAAAAGTAAAACATTCAAAAAGGAGTTATGACACACAAATCATAACTCCTTTTTTCAGCTTATAAAAATAAAGTGGAATAAAAACACCATATAAACTTATTTTTAGAACAATCAACCAAGCTAAAAACGATGAAGAAAAGAATCGCTAAAAGCTGACACATGCTAATGAAATATTATGACAAAAACAAGAGAGAAAAGTGCTTAATTTCTTCAAAAAAAAGGCTTTTCAAACTTTTCTATAACCAATTAATTATCAAACAGTTATAAAACAATGCAAGAAAAGGTGCTTAGTTAGACTTCAAAAGGGCGTTACTTAGACCCCAAAAAGGCATCTTCTGCAACGCAATTAAGCCTTAATTGAAAGCCAAAAGAGCATCTTTAATTTTACAAGTTTTGAATTTTTATTACAAAACAGAAGTAAGAGAAATAAATTAAAGAGAAAGAACTGCTCATCAAATTATCTATTACGCATGAAAGTTTATTTGATTTCATAATAACATGTTACAGATAGTTCTTGTCTATTAAACTCTATCTTTTTCCCACAGAGCTATGTAATCAGATACAAATAGAAGCGATTAAACATAAAACCTTAACAATATTTAAAGAGGTGAAGATAACTATCTCCACCTTTTTTAGTAATTTTGCATTTAATTCTGTTATAAGAACTTTTTAGCCCATTAGAGAAAAATGAGCAGAAAGCTACAAATGAGAATTAAAGTAAAATATAAGAAGCTATAAATAAGAAAATAAATTCAAATTATGAGTAAGCAAACAGAAAAGATCAAGGCACTCGTGGAGAAGCGCGAGTTGGCACGCTTAGGTGGTGGTCAGAAGGCCATCGACAAGCAGCATGAGCGCGGAAAGTATACTGCACGTGAGCGTATTGAAATGCTGGTTGATAAGGGCAGCTTCGAGGAATACGATATGTTCAAACTCCATCGTTGTCATAACTTCGGTATGGAGAAGAAGCAGTACCTCGGTGATGGCGTTGTTGCTGGTTCTGCAACAATCGATGGGCGCCTCGTCTACCTCTATGCGCAGGACTTCACCGTAAACGGAGGTTCACTTTCTGAAACAATGGCTCAGAAGATCTGCAAGGTAATGGATATGGCTATGACCAACGGTGCACCAGTCATCTGTATGAACGACTCTGGTGGCGCACGTATTCAGGAGGGTATCTCTGCTTTGGCAGGTTACGGCGAAATCTTCGAGCGTAACATCCTCGCTTCTGGCGTTATCCCACAGATTTCAAGCATCCTTGGTCCATGTGCCGGTGGTGCAGTTTACTCTCCTGCACTAACAGATTTCATCATCATGAAAGAGCAAACAAGTTACATGTTCTTGACTGGTCCTAAGGTGGTGAAGACCGTAACTGGTGAAGATATTGATGCTGAGCACCTCGGTGGCGCAAGCGTTCATGCTTCAAAGAGTGGTGTGACAAGCTTTACAGCTAAGACTGAGGAAGAGGCAATGGATCTTATCAAGAAGCTCCTCTCTTACATTCCTTCAAACAACCGTGAGGAAGCACCACGCATAGAGTGCACCGACCCTATCGACCGTAAGGAAGACCTCTTGAACGAGATTATCCCAGACGACCCAAACCAAGCATACGATATGTACAAGGTAATTCAGGCTGTAACAGACAACGGAGAGTTCTTCGAGGTTCAGCCAAAGTTTGCTAAGAACATCATCACTGGTTTCGCACGTTTCAATGGTCAGAGCGTTGGTATCGTAGCTAACCAGCCATCAGCTTACGCTGGTGTATTGGACGTAAACGCAAGCCGTAAGGGTGCGCGCTTCGTTCGTTTCTGCGATGCTTTCAATATTCCTATTGTTTCACTTGTTGATGTACCGGGCTTCCTCCCAGGTACTGGTCAGGAATACAACGCTGTTATCCTTCACGGTGCACAGTTGCTCTATGCTTATGGTGAGGCTACAGTTCCAAAGATTACTATCACACTGCGTAAGAGCTACGGTGGTTCACATATCGTTATGGGTTGTAAGCAGCTCCGTTCTGACCTCAACTTCGCATGGCCAAGTGCAGAGATTGCCGTTATGGGTGCATCAGGTGCTGTTGCCGTTCTCTGTGGTAGAGAAGCTAAGGAAGTTAAGGATCAGGGTGGCGACGTTAAGCAGTTCCTCGCTGAAAAGGAAGAGGAGTACTCAGAGAAGTTTGCTAATCCATATCAGGCAGCACAATTCGGCTATATCGACGATGTTATCGAACCACGCAACACTCGTTTCCGCATCTGCCGTGGCTTGGCTCAGTTGGCTCATAAGAAGCAAGACTTACCAGCTAAGAAGCATGGCTGTATGCCAATGTAATAAGGAGGCACGCAACTATGGATAAAAACGTATATGCAGCTATTGCAATGGCACTCTATGAGTTTGCCGGAAACAATGTTCACGATAACGAGCCGGGCGTTATCACTATTCTGCCAAAGCAGACAATGTGGGATGCTAAGTTCGAGATAATGACAAAGAAACCATAATAGACAACAATGAAAGAATTCAAATATACTATCGACGGCAAGGAATATAAAGTCGAGATTGGTGAGATTAATGCCGAGAATGTTGCAGAAGTAACTGTCAACGGTGAGCAGTATGCAGTACAAATGGAACAGCCTGCTGAACCTGAGAAGAAGAAGGTTGAGCTTGGTAAGCCAGCTGCTGCTGAGGCAAGTGAGGAGGCTGCTCCTGCTGTTGCTATCAACAGTTCTGCAGCTGTTAAGGCTCCACTACCCGGAACCATCACATCTGTTGAGGTGACTGTTGGTCAGGAAGTGAAGGCAGGCGATACAGTTGTTGTCCTCGAGGCTATGAAGATGCAGAACAACATCGAAGCTGAAAAGGATGGCAAGGTAACTGCTATTGCCGTGAAGGTCGGTCAGGCTGTGCTTGAGGACGACCCATTGGTTGTTATTGAATAATTCAGCTATCAGTTGACATTTGTCGCTGAGGCTATTATCATTTTCTTAAGAGGGTGTGTCATTGCGACATACCCTCACTTTTTTGAATAGTGCCTAAAGATATAAAATAAAAAACACAATCACATTTCTTTTCAAAGTAGAAAAGATGACTATTTATTATTAAGTTACACCTTATTAATAAATAACCTCCTTGCCTTACGTTGAAAGGCGAAATGTAATTGTGTGCTTATAAAAGTAAGGACTCTACGTCCTACACTTACTAAGTCAAAGGATTAATCCTCTGACTGATACTATTTTCTATCTGTTTACAGTCTGTTTCCTTCCTTAGGAAATACAACTGAAGGCTTGAAAGTTTTTGCTTCTTCAAAATCCATCAGCGCATAAGAAATGATAATTACCTCATCACCAACGACAACCTTACGTGCTGCTGCACCATTAAGACAGATACAACCAGAGCCACGATCTCCTTTAATAATATACGTCTCAAAGCGTTCACCGTTGTTATTATTGACAATTTGAACCTTCTCACCTGCTATCATATTAGCAGCTTCCAATAAGTCTTCATCAATGGTAATACTACCCATATAATGAAGATTTGCCTCTGTGACAGTGGCACAGTGCAACTTACTTTTTAATACTTCTATTAGCATCTTTTCTTATTATCCTCTATACTTTATGTGGTCGATAAGTCGAATAGGTGTATGACCACAATAAACTGTAATACAACCAACAACATACGCTTCCCATGTGTTCACTTCAAGAAGTGTGTTGCCATCTACAATCTCAAAATATTCAACCTCAAGTCCGTCAACAGCATTGATGTCTACAATGACTCTTTCATAAGTTTCAGCAACACTATGAGTCTTAGAATACTCAATACTCTGACTTAGGACTTCGTATATCTTCGGTGCAATAGCACGTTCTTCCGCTGTCAAAAGCATATTGCGTGAACTCATGGCTAAACCATCTGCTTCACGTACAATCGGACATTCTACTATCGTGAGTTCATCCTTCATGCCGATAAAATCAACAAGACGTTTTATAACAGCTATCTGCTGCCAATCCTTCTCACCGAAATAGGCTTTATTTGGATGAACTATATAGAATAACCTACTGACAACTTGACAAACACCATTAAAATGACCGGGGCGCTTTGCACCCTCCATCACCGTTGATTGTGGCGGAAACTCATAATGACGATTATCAGGTTTAGGGTAGACTTCCTCAACAGAAGGAGCAAAAACATAGTCTGCTCCACAATTTTCAATAAGCTGGCAATCAGCCTCCAATGTACGAGGATAGCGTTCTAAATCACCCTTATCATTAAACTGGGTAGGATTAAGAAAAACAGAAACGACTGTTACATCATTCTCTTTGACACTTTGCTTCACAAGTGATGCATGACCATCATGCAACGCACCCATCGTAGGAACCAATCCAATAGTTTTGTTTTCCTTACGACAAGAGAATAGTTCGTTCTGAAGTTCAACAATCTTTTGGATAACTTTCATCAGTCACTAAAATTTAAATCGCTGCAAAGTAACAACAAAATAATTAAATAGACGAGATTTTAATTAAATAATCTCAACATAGCCTACTTTTTATTTGTTTTCAGTCGAAAGCGAGAGCTGTCTCATTTTTTTTTCGTACCTTTGCAAAAGATAAGCTGCGCCAAGAAAAAACTACATTCTATGCGTTTGCTTGCAGTAATTGCAGAAACAAAAATTCTAACATAAAGAATGGGAAAAAAAGTATTATTTGTTAATCAAGAAATCATGCCTTACGTGCCTGAGACAGAGATGTCGTTCTATGGCTCAGAAATGCCACACATTATGCAAGAAGCTGGATTTGAAATCCGAACATTCATGCCAAGATGGGGAAATATAAATGAACGCAGAGGGCAATTGCACGAGGTTATTCGCCTTTCAGGTATGAACTTGATTATAGACGATACAGACCATCCATTGATTATCAAGGTGGCAAGTATTCCGCAGACACGTATACAGGTTTATTTCATTGATAATGAAGATTACTTCCAGAAACGTCCTGCAATGACAAAGGACAAATTGGGTAACGACTATCCTGATAATGGTGAGCGCGCAATCTTCTTTGCAAGAGGCGTACTGGAAACAGTAAAAAAACTAAGATGGGCTCCAGATGTGATTCATTGTCAGGGTTGGATGTCTTCAGTTATCCCATTCTATGTAAAGACTGCCTACAAAGATGAGCCACAATTTGCTAATTCAAAAGTTGTAACTTCAATCTTTGCAGATCAGCCACAAGATAGCTTGGGAACGAACTTTAAGCATTGTCTTGAGTTCCGTGAGGCAAAAGCTAAGCACTTAAAGAACTATAGTGATGACTTTGATTTCATGGAATTAGGTAAACTGGCTATTGATTATTCAGACGGTGTCATTGGTACCAGCGACAAAGCTCACGCAGATCTTATCAACTATGCTAAGACAAACGATAAGCAGCTTTTGGAACATGCAATCGATGATGCTGAACTAAAAGAAAAGTATTCAGAATTTTATAACAAATTGTTCTAAGATTCTTAGATTTATACAATTAAGAAATTCTAAATGAAAAGGAAATTCATTGCAGCTTGTATGCTTGCAGCTTGTATAGGAATGGTATCATGTGATGATACAACAGATACCCTTGGAGGCTCACTTATTGACAATGGCGACAAACTTTCTATAAAGGCAGACACCTTCAACGTAGCTTCTGAAACAATGGTTGCTGGTAGTGTTATTGCACGTTCAGCAACTGGATATTTGGGTAGAATGGTTGATCC
>CAMUQM010000011.1 GCA_947095945.1 uncultured Prevotella sp. | reverse complement strand
AGTGGGATGCAGAGAACTGTATACAGTGTAACAAGTGTTCATACGTTTGTCCTCACGCTTGTATCCGTCCATTCGTATTGGATGAGGCAGAAAAGGCTAACTTCAATGAGGAAACTCTCGACATCATCGCTCCAAAGCAGCTCAAGGGAATGCAGTTCCGTATTGAGGTATCAGTTCTTGACTGTACAGGTTGTAGCAACTGTGCTGATGTTTGTCCAGGTAAGAAGGGTAACAAGGCTCTCTCTATGACTCAGTTCGTTGCTGGAGAGGAAGAGGCTAACCACCGTGCAGCTAACTGGGATTACCTCGTTAAGAACGTTAAGACTAAGCAGCATCTCGTTGATATCAAATCTAACGCTAAGAACTCTCAGTTCGCTCAGCCATTGTTCGAGTTCTCTGGTGCTTGTGCTGGTTGTGGTGAGACTCCATACGTTAAGCTCGTTTCACAGCTCTTCGGTGATCGTGAGATGATTGCTAACGCTACTGGTTGTTCTTCAATCTACTCAGCTTCAGTACCATCAACTCCTTACACAACTAACGAGGATGGTCATGGTCCAGCCTTTAACAACTCATTGTTCGAGGACTTCTGTGAGTTTGGTATGGGTATGGCTATGGGTAACAGAAAGATGCGTGAGCGTGTTGCTGTACTCCTCAAGGATTCTATGGCTAACGACCACACACCTGCTGACTTCAAGGAAGCTGCACAGGAGTGGCTTGACAACATGGAGGATGCTGATGCTTCAAAGGTTGCTGCTGCTAAGCTGAAGCCATTGATTGCTGCTGGTGCAGAGAAGGGATGCCCTGTATGTGCAGAGCTGAAGACACTCGATCATTATCTCGTTAAGCGTAGCCAGTGGATTATCGGTGGTGACGGTGCTTCTTACGATATCGGTTACGGTGGTCTCGACCACGTTATAGCTTCTGGTGAGGATGTTAACATCTTAGTTCTCGATACTGAGGTTTACTCTAACACGGGTGGTCAGAGTTCTAAGTCTACTCCACTCGGTGCTATTGCTCAGTTCGCTGCTAAGGGTAAGCGTATCCGCAAGAAGGATCTCGGTCTGATGGCAACTACATACGGTTACGTTTACGTAGCTCAGATTGCTATGGGTGCTGACAATGCACAGACATTGAAAGCTATCCGTGAGGCTGAGGCTTATCCAGGTCCATCACTCATCATCGCTTACTCTCCATGTATCAACCATGGTTTGAAAGTTAAGGGCGGTATGGGTCGTAGCCAAGCTCAGGAGGCAAATGCAGTTGCTTGTGGCTACTGGCAGCTCTGGCGTTACAACCCACTGTTGGCTGATGAGGGCAAGAACCCATTCTCTCTCGATTCTAAGGAACCAGATTGGAGTCAATTCCAAGATTATCTCCGCAGCGAGGTTCGTTTCCTCTCTGTTCTCAAGGCTTATCCTGATGAGGGCGAGGAGCTCTTCAAGGCTTGTGAGGATATGGCTAAGCTTCGTTACCAGAGCTACGTTCGTAAAACTAAGGAAGACTGGAGCGAGGAGGCATAATTGCCTAACACACAGATTAAACAGATGTAGTTAAAAACTATATAACATACGCAAAGAGGCTTCTCCATCATGGAGGAGCCTCTTTTTTATACCTATTCGTGCAACTTGCTAAACTTTATTATATATGTATTAG
Organism: uncultured Prevotella sp.; assembly: GCA_947095945.1. Classification (GTDB taxonomy): domain Bacteria; phylum Bacteroidota; class Bacteroidia; order Bacteroidales; family Bacteroidaceae; genus Prevotella. Next base: position 20,721 of record CAMUQM010000011.1, on the reverse strand, counting down.
TGTCATACTCCCATCAATACAACAACCTTAATGCCTCTCTTTCAATATCATTAACCGATGTATCACTATCCAACACATGTCGTGCTAAGGCTTCGCACCAATGGTGTTAATGGTGAGCACTATTGGTGCGAAGTTATAAACACATTGGAATATACTACCAAAATAAATTCAACTTATTATTAAGAACAAGCTATACTACTGAAAACAAACTCAACTGATGTGCTTAGGACCCTGGTTTTCAGAAGCAAATACAATATTGTGGCTTATATAATAAAAGATGTATTTGCTTTGTATTTTACAAAATAAATTGTATTTTTGTCCATGAGAACTGATTCTTTTAACGTAAACAATAATCACAATATGAAAACTAAAATCTTATCATTAGCCATTATCATTGCAATTACAATAATTGCATTATATTGTGTTTTGAGTGGACCTGAGACTATTATCCTACATTGGAACATTGGTGGAGAAGCAGAAAGCTATGGTTCTAAGTATCTTATACTGATACTCCCAGTTATTTCATTAATCATATTCTTGCTGATTGTCAACCAAGAAAAGCATCCATACGACACAAGTCTTATGAGCGAAAATTCACGCAGAAACAGGAATCCTAAAGCTCTTTTTGATATAATGCCAATCCTATTGTTGGTTATATTGTATCTTACAGCATGTTCTGTCCAAATAATTTCCATGTCATCAATAGTACCATTCTCTCTTATTATTATTGCTATAATTCTCTTTATATATAAATCGCGCAAGTCAAGAAAGCAATAAAAACGACCTTATTTATTTTGCATTTCGCTTGATTTAATGTATCTTTGTAGCTATGAATGCACAAGAAGCACAGAACATTAAATGGAGTGAGAACATCATCATCGTGGATGGTGATTACATAGACCATGTCGCTTTCGATATCATTGTCAACTTTGAGCGAATGTTGAACCGACCTATTCCCGCTGCTGATTTCAGTCAGTGGACGGTTAACATTGCCCTTGACGGACGTTTGAAGCCAGGAAATCACGAAACACAAGTGGTGCTTCTACATGACAGGAAAAACCCAAAACTTGAAAATTTTGCTCCTGCTGACTATGAGAAAGAACTGAACGGACAAGCCTTCAAAGACCCACAACTTGGCGAATTCTGTATCAATGCCATCGCAACAGGTAATGAAGCTGCTGAGAAAGATAATGTTCTTCTCGATCTTCTGAAGACGGTTCTTAATCATGAAGAGATTAAACGCATTATGCTTGTACCAAATGCTGAGGACAGCCATTTGATGAGTACACTTCGCTCTACGCTCCGTAATACAGATGATGAGTTAAAGCATATCACATTATTTGCAATGCAGCCACTTGAAGGAGGCAACTTCAAACAGCAGATATTGGGTTATTCTCTCCTCAACGCAATGGGTATTTCCTCGTCAGAGATTGAGCGAAAGATTAAGTAAGAAATAAAAATAAAGTAATAACAATAAAACAAAGATTCCCAACATAGCATTCTTTTGCTCTCTTCTTCGGAGAGGGAAATAGGAATAAGTGATAGGGAATTAAATTGAACTATGGGAAAAGTTTTAATGATTGGCGCAGGTGGCGTAGCTACTGTAGCCGCTTTTAAGATTGTCCAGAATCAGGACGTGTTTACAGAGTTCATGATTGCCAGCCGTCGTAAGGAGAAATGTGACGAACTGGTTAAGGCAATTCATGATAAGGGCTACAAGGCTGATATCAAGACTGCACAGGTTGATGCAGATGATGTTGAGCAATTGAAGGAACTCTTCAATTCATTCAAGCCAGAACTGGTTATCAATCTTGCACTACCCTATCAGGACCTCACTATCATGGATGCCTGCTTAGCTTGCGGTTGCAACTATCTTGACACCGCGAACTATGAGCCAAAAGATGAGGCACACTTCGAGTATAGCTGGCAGTGGGCTTACAAGGATAAGTTCGAGCAGGCTGGCTTGACAGCTATCCTCGGCTGTGGTTTCGACCCTGGAGTGTCACAGGCTTATACAGCATACGCAGCAAAGCATCACTTTGATGAGATTCATTATCTTGATATTGTTGACTGTAATGCAGGTAACCACCACAAGGCGTTTGCAACTAACTTCAACCCAGAAATCAATATCCGTGAGATTACCCAGAAGGGACTTTATTATGAGAATGGCAAATGGATTGAGACAGATCCATTGGTAGTACATCAAGATATTACCTATCCTAACATTGGTCCTCGTGACTCATACTTGATGCACCACGAAGAGTTGGAGTCATTAGTTAAGAATTATCCTACCATCAAGCGTGCACGTTTCTGGATGACCTTTGGTCAGCAGTACCTCACTTACCTCGATTGTATCCAGAATCTTGGTATGAGTCGTATTGACGAAATAGAGTATGAAGCACCATTGGCAGATGGTTCTGGTAAGACAGTAAAGGTTAATATTGTACCTTTGCAGTTCTTGAAGGCTGTGTTGCCTAACCCACAGGACCTCGGTGAGAACTATGATGGTGAAACTTCTATCGGCTGCCGTATTCGTGGTATCAAGGATGGTAAGGAGCAGACTTATTACATCTATAATAACTGCAAGCATCAGGATGCTTACAACGAGACAGGTATGCAGGGCGTTAGCTATACTACTGGTGTACCTGCAATGGCTGGTGCAATGATGTTCTTCAAGGGTCTTTGGCGTAAGCCCGGAGTCTGGAATGTGGAAGACTTCGACCCAGATCCATTCTTGGAGGTACTCAATAAGCAGGGCTTACCTTGGCATGAAGAGTTTGGTGGTGATTTAGAACTATAAGAAGATGGCTTGCTCTTTAGACTTTATTGAATTTGTCAGTAGTCAGATAGCTGCTGCAGGGACTGTGAGATGTAGGAAGATGTTTGGTGATTACATGGTTTATGTTGACGAAAAGCCAGTTATCATAGTTTGTGACAATATACCGTATGTCAAAGAACACGAGGCAATTAAATCAATGATGTTATCTGCCGAACGTGGATTCCCTTATGAAGGAGCTAAGGAGCACTATGTTTTAGATGTTTCAAGGTCTGATTTTGCAGTCAGGGTTGTTAAGACCTTAGCTGAGGTTTTACCCTATCCAAAGAGCAGAAAAAAGAATAAATAATATTTTATAAATCAAAAAATAAGATAATAGTATATGGCAAAAGAAGATACAGGTACGACATCGGCAGCTGAAGGAAAACTGAAAGCCTTGCAAGCTGCAATGTCTAAGATAGAAAAAGACTTTGGTAAAGGGTCCATCATGCGTATGGGCGACGAGCAAATAGAGAACGTAGAAGTAATCCCAACAGGTAGCGTTGCACTTGACACTGCACTCGGTGTGGGCGGTTATCCACGTGGTAGAATCATTGAGATTTATGGTCCGGAAAGTTCAGGTAAGACTACATTGGCTATTCACGCTATTGCAGAAGCACAGAAGCAGGGCGGTATTGCAGCCTTCATTGATGCTGAGCACGCCTTCGACCGTTTCTATGCAGAGAAGTTAGGTGTGGATGTTGATAATCTTTGGGTTTCACAGCCAGACAATGGTGAGCAGGCTTTAGAGATTGCCGACCAGCTGATTCGCTCTTCTGCTATTGACATCCTCGTTGTCGACTCAGTTGCAGCCTTGACTCCAAAGAAAGAGATTGAGGGCGATATGGGCGACTCTGCCGTAGGTCTGCAAGCACGACTGATGAGCCAGGCATTGCGTAAGCTTACCTCAACTATCTCAAAGACCAATACTTGCTGCATCTTCATCAACCAGCTGCGTGAGAAGATTGGTGTGATGTTTGGTAACCCAGAGACAACAACTGGTGGTAACGCATTGAAGTTCTACAGCTCTGTACGCCTTGACATTCGTCGTGTTACATCTATCAAGGATGGTGATCAGGTTATCGGTAATCAGGTTCGTGTGAAGATTGTAAAGAACAAGGTTGCTCCTCCTTTCCGCAAGGCAGAGTTCGAGATTACCTTTGGTGAGGGTATTTCAAAGATTGGTGAGATTGTTGACTTGGGCGTTCAGTATGGTATTATCCAGAAGAGTGGTAGCTGGTTTAGCTACAATGGAACCAAACTCGCACAGGGACGTGATGCAACTAAGACTATGATCAAGGATAATCCAGAACTTGCAGAAGAGCTGGAGGGCTTGATCAAGAATGCTATCGTCGAACAGACGAAGTAATAAGCACAAACCTATGGTAACTTGAATGTAACTCTTTCACATAAATACATTTCTGATACCATAGGTTTTTTGTATACCCTAATTAATTTCCAGTCCTATAAGGTTTAACAAGGATACATCATTAATTATAAGCTTTATTTTTATGCTTTCATTCTCTTCTCTTAATTCCAACGAGCGCACACTTCTTATGCTGATGGCTTATTTTTACAAATATGGTCAAACTAAGAAAAAACTATCAAACTTGTTGGAGAAGATTATGTTGCCATCTCTTTCCGATTTGGCTTTTAAAAGGTTAATGACCGATGGTTTACTGGTAGAAGTAAATCTTCACTATTACGGAGGTGGAAAAGTATTGTACATAAATAAGGATATGCTGATTCCTTCTCTCTTTGAACTTTTCAAAGAAGAAAACAGCCTATTATTGCAGAATATTCGCAGCCTTTACAAGAAGACTTATAATAATGACAACCCATCTCCTTTGGTGCGTTTGATAATATATTATATTGCACCAAATGCGAAGGAAGCAATATCGACTTCCTATGCGCAAGTCTTAGAAACGTTCAATGACTGTTGCCTTAACTTGATTGATGAAAGAGAATATGAGACTTTCTTTCTATCAATGTCCACAGAATTATTGTCTTTTGTCCTGAATGCGACTCTTCGCATGGCAATGTCTCAGGATAGGGTAATGGACTGGGAATATTTAAAAGGACTTGTTTTCAGCCGTAAAAAAACAGACAATAGTGTAGCTAAAAAAAGCGATTTAGAATCAGTCTTTGCTTATTATTACTATTTAGGTACAGGTAAAATCTGTATTAACCTCAAAACATCTGTAAGCAATATCTTTACACTTCAGATAGCGGCGATTGGTGCATTGTATAAAGGAGATTACGCTTTGGCCTATAAGCTATACACCAAGGTGATGACTGCTAACAACAAGGTAGCCCCAATTAAGGGACTTTTCGTAAACCCTATTGCTAATTATTATTTCGCAATTGCAGCTATCTTTACTAACACAGAGACCTCTCTGAAGAAGTTAGAAACGATGATGAAGCGTAATGGGGATAGGGAATACACGCCTACATACTTCCTTGTACAACCGTTGAAGGCTTATTTTTATGATAAGTCTGATGCAAATATTCGAAAAGAGTCTTATCTTGAATTGTGCAAGGAGCCAGATATGCAGATGGTATCTTGGCTTACTTGGACGATGTATCCGTCTTTTGGCATACTTCCGACAAAGGCAACTAAGCCTATTAATCCACCTAACTGGGCTTTCTTGCAGCTGGAGACTGGCATTATGGAGAGTAGCTCTTCTGAAGCAAATATGGTGAAAGACTTCGGTGGTACATCACTGTTGAGCCGATTAGAAGTAAAATCTCTTTGGCAGCTTCGACTTGAAACGCTAATTGCGGAGAATCAAACAGTAGGGAATCAAACAGCAGAGACTGTTCGAGACACAATGCTCGTATATCTATTGCGTTATGGAATTGTTGTTCCCATTCTTAAACGTAGGTTGAAAAATGGTAGTTGGTCTGTGGGTAAAGAGCTTTCTGTTCGTGAACTTATAAATCTGGATGTTCCGGGTTTAGACAGTGTTGATCAGCGTATTAAAGAAGGAATCTTTTCGTGGGAATATAGTGTCTATATTGAAAAGTATCTGTATCTTTTTGTTGATTGTGACCATATTTACACGGGTTCCACCTATGACTTGCAGCCTGTGAAGATTCATAAGGACAATCCACACCTTATCATAGATAAACGTTCAGATGGTTCTTTCAGTGTCTCCACGAATGTAAAAGAGTTACAAAGAGGTGAGAAGTCGTCTTTCTTTTATAAGAAGAATTCAGAAACAGACTATTCTGTTTTTACTCCTTCTGAGTTTGAATATAAGACTTATAAGGAAATTCTGGCACAAGAGATTTATCCAGCTGAAGCCGAAACCTTGCTGGTTCAGCTGATTAAAGCTGTAGGTGGAAAGACGGAAATCCACTCCAATATGGTGGCTGAGCTTGACGATTTACAGCGTGTTGATGTGCAACCTTGTATAACGCTCCGTGTTGTTTCCACTGCAAACAACTGTTTCCAACTTACTGCTTTGGTGCGTATCTCTGATAGTCTTTCCTTTGTTCCGGGAAAGGGAAATGTCACCACTATTGCAGAACAAGAGCATAAGAAAGTGCAATTAGTTCGTAACCTGAAGAAAGAGCGAGATTATCTTAAAGCGATTAATGAGGGTCTAATTGAGGCAGAGTTCTTTGATGAAGGCGAAGCATGGAAGCCTCAAAGTATTACGGATTCGATAACGCTTCCTATCTACACGATGCTACCTTTCATTCAGTGGTGTAAAGAACACCGTGATATTTGCATAATGGAATGGGCTGAAGGTAGTAAGATAAAGTATTATCCGGGCATCAGCAGTGGTGCTGCTCATATTTCTTTTAAATCAAAAAATAACTGGTTTGAGGTCGAAGGTGATATTGAAATTAGTGAGGGGCAGGTCATTTCTCTTCAAAAGCTGCTCGGACTGATGCATCAGAGTGTTCATCAGAAGTATATTCTTATCGGTGATAATGAATTTATTACGATAAGCACCCAGCTCTCACGCATACTTAAACGACTTGACACAGTAACGACCGAGAATCGTTCACATCTGCAGATAGCACCTGCTGCAGTCTCTTTGTTAGGCGACTTGCTGGATGATACATCTTTGAATATAAAGCGTAATGAGACTATGGATGCCTTACGTCAGCACATTGAAGCGTGCAGTAAGAAGATTCCTGTTGTGCCCAAGACCTTGCAGGCACAGCTACGTGACTATCAGGAAGAGGGATTTGAATGGATGTCAAGATTGACAGCATGGGGAGCAGGTGTCTGTTTGGCTGACGATATGGGATTGGGAAAGACCGTTCAGACCATCACCCTACTTCTTGAACAGAGCAAAAACGGAGCTTCGCTAATTGTGGCACCATCCTCTGTCGTACCTAACTGGCGTAATGAACTTCAGCGATTTGCACCGACGTTGAATCTCACTATTCTCAATCAGAGTGAGGATCGTTCAAAAGATATTAAGGAGGCAAAGGCAGGAGATGTAATTATCACCACGTATGGTTTGTTGAATATTCAGCAGGATGACCTCACTGGGAGGGAATGGAACGTAGTCTGTCTTGATGAAGCACATACCATCAAGAACGCCAATACGAAGATGTCAAAGTCGGCAATGCTGTTGAATGCACAACGCAAAGTTATCCTAACGGGTACTCCTATTCAAAACCATCTTGCAGAGTTGTGGAATCTCTTCCAGTTTATCAACCCCGGTCTTTTAGGAAGTGCAGAACAATTCAGGAAGAAGTTTATCCTGCCTATTGAAGGAGATAACGACAAAGCACGCCAAAGCCAGTTACGTCGTCTGATTTCTCCGTTCCTTTTGCGTAGAACGAAAGCAGAGGTTATTGACGAATTACCTGCAAAGAACGAAATAAAACTCCCTGTTGAACTATCATCGGAGGAGATGGCTATGTATGAGGTTAAAAGGAGAGAAACAGAGGCGAAGATTCTTGAAAATAAAGCTGACAAGGTAAGTACGTTGGCAGAGATTACTCATTTGCGCCAGATGGCGTGTAGCTGTTCGTTGGTTGACAAGAAATGGAAGCTACCAAGCAGCAAAGTGCTTGCGTTCATAGACTTGGCGGAGAGTCTCAATGACAGCGGTAATCGTGCGCTTGTTTTCAGTCAGTTTACCAGTTTCTTTAAAGAGGTGAGAAAGGCGATGGATAAGGCAAAACTTCCATATCTTTACCTTGACGGAAGCACTCCGATGGCTATGCGTGAGAAGCTGGTAAAGGAGTTCCAAACAGGAAAATGTCCTTTCTTCCTTATCAGTCTAAAGGCTGGAGGATTGGGACTGAATCTTACGGGTGCTAACTACGTTGTTCACCTTGACCCTTGGTGGAATCCTGCCATCGAACAGCAGGCTACTGATCGTGCCTATCGTATAGGACAACAACAGGATGTAACGGTTTATCATCTTATTAGCCAGCACACTATCGAGGAGAAGATTCTACGCTTACATAAGACAAAACGTAATCTTTCCGACTCGCTTCTTGAAGGTTCTGATATCTCTCACGCAATGACACAGGAGGAATTGCTCGAGTTGTTGCAAGATAACAGATGAGATAGGAAAACGTGAGAACCTTGCACCTTATATCTATTATATGTTTAAAAATGGGTTACTGTCATTTTAACATTTGCTTATAACAGACTTAGAGCCAGCCTCTTAATATTTTGTTTTGCATGACAGGAATGACAGCAAACACAAATTCTTAAACCTATATATCCGTAAGTATTGATAAAGTGAGGGATGCACCGCCTGTGCATCCCTCACTTTTATTATCAGATACTGATATAGAGAGACCCCTCTTACTTATTATCCATTTAGAAAGAGGCTGTCATTGTTGCGCCTTCTCCCACTCTTTCTCTATATCATCTATTGTTATTCCTAACAGTTTCATCTCACGAAAGACTGAGGGAAGAGACTGGGTAAGGAAAGTCTTGCGCCGAGCAGTCATGATTTGCTCACGTGCGCCAGCTGAGACGAAGTAGCCAAGACCACGCCGATTGTAGATTATCTCCTCACGAGAGAGTAGCTCGTAGGCTTTCACTGCTGTGTTGGTATTCACCTGCAGCATAACGGCATACTCTCGGACAGACGGTATTCGGTCGTCAGCTTTATATGTTCCGGCTATAATCTCATCGCAAAGGCGGTCTGCCATTTGCTCATAGATAGCCTTGTTATTTTCAAAATTCATAAGCCTTAATATTTAATCAGCACTTTATCAAAAATTCCTCCAACGGTTGTTGATAACCTGCAGATGTGTGTAGAGTTTGTAAGAACTCCAGTACATCAAGACTGTTAATCCGATACAGATGAGGTTGCTTATAACAGTGGTGAGTGCATTATCATCAAAGACAAGCTCGTAGTCGGTGTGCTGGTAAAGAAGATAGGCAAAAGTCGTGAGGCTTATTGCAATGCCAAAGATGATGACAAATAAGCTGATTAGCGTCTTCAACCATGCAGCCTTGCGGAAGAACATACCACCTAAGAGTGCGAATGAATTGGTAAGAAGAACTATTTCTGCCCTAACCCATAATGGAGAACCTATTCTTAAACTTTGGCAGTATTCATACCACGTTGCGACCAAGGAAGCTCTTCCACCATAGAAAATAAGCATTGTTGTCAGCTGTTGCAATCCATCGGCAGCGATAAAGGCGATGGCAATAAGCAATGGATAAACCACAGAAACGAGTATGACACGTGCGAGGAACTTCTCAAGATTTGTGGCAGGCAACATCATTTCATTTATACGTTGCTGGCGTTTACCGAGGTCGCTGATAATAAATGTAGCTATTATGAAGAATGACATTGCAAATACTACACTGATAAAAGGTGAATTTCCCCATAACCTAATTCTTATATCAGCATCTGACATGGCAGACCGGTGAAAGAACGGAAAAAACATTATCGCAATGACAAAGAAACCTATGAGGAAGCCGGCGAAGAGTTTAATGATAGAGCGACGGCGAACAAGGATGAGTCGACTCATTACTTTACCGAAGCGGTTTATATCAAAATTTTTCATATTTATATCCTCCTTATGTTTATTTAATTCTTGTTGTTTCATCTTTGATAACGGCTTTACCCTCTGTTATCGTTTGTATAGGCTGACGTGTTGTTCCCGTGACCTTGGCATCAGCATTACCCATTATGTAGAAGGATGCCGTGTCTGTGCGGTTGAAGTTTACGTCTAAGCCTGCATTCCCCGGAACAGCAAAGCGGGCTTTCTTAGCTGTCAGATTTCTTATTTTCAGGTCAGCATTACCTGCTATGGAGAAAGAGGTATTGTCTACATGTCCGGAGTTCATTTTAATATCACTGTTCCCAGAGATGTCAAAATTGGCTTGCTTGGCGGTCAGACTCTTAATATTTACATCAGTAACACCCTCAATGGAAATGTTCAGCTGATTTATCATCATTTTATTTACGTTGATATTACTCGCACCAGTTGAAATAATATTCAGCTTGTCAAGTGTAATAGAGTCTGGGAAAAAGATAGGTGAGGTGCCGTTCAATGTCATTTGTGTAAAGATAGGAGCAGTGACATAAACTTCAACTTTGCTGGTTAGTTTATCTATTTTGTCGGAATAAAAAGGTATACCAAATGCAGAATCCAGCTCCTTCATTTGGATAACCAGTTTGCCTTCTACAACATGGAAGTTCATATATGAAAGCAGTTCTTCCGGTCCTTTTACCTTTATACAGCATTCCTTACCTTGTATGATATGAACTGGAACTAATGCTGGAACCTCTAATTCATGGAACTTTTCAACAGGGATATTCTTGATTACCACCTTCCCATAGTCTGCTTTCTTACGGATGCAGGAACTGAAAACGAACAGACAGGCAGCGAGAATAAGACTGATTCTGATTGTTTTTGATAATGTAGTATTCATAAAAGTTGTCCTCCTTGTTTTTATTTAAGTTTACCTGTTGTTGCAGCATTGAACAACAATTCAAGATTGATAGTAGTCTCATTGTCACCCTTCTGACGTCGTGCAATCACATTGTTGCCTTGAATGGATGGCTCTGCATAGAGTACGCTGTCATCCATCTCGTTAGGTTGACGAATACCGAAGGTGTAATAATTTGTTATATCCTCAGTTGATGCGTTCACAATTACTTGTGAATTGTCAAGAATGATGATATGGTCAAGCAACTGCTCAACGTCGTGTACCTGATGGGTAGAGATAACCAGCGATGAATCTTCTGCCATATTGCCTGCCACAACCTTACGGAAGAGTGCCTTTGATGGAATATCAAGACCATTAGTTGGCTCATCCATCAGAAGAAGACGACAACCAGTAGCAAGTGCAAAACTCATATACACCTTCTTTTTCTGTCCCATAGAGAGTTGCTTAAAGTCAACATCAACGGACATCTCAAAGTCTGTCAAACACTTTTCAAGAACCTCCTCACTGAAACGAGGATAGAAGTCTTCATGAATCTTTGCATACTTACTGAGTGACATATTGGGCAAATCGTACTCCTCTAGAACAATATATAGCTCCTGCAACATTTCTGGATAACGACATGAAGCAGTGTAACCTTCAACGATAACCCTACCCTTCTTAGGTTTCAGAAGTCCAGCTATAAGATAAAGCAGCGTACTCTTTCCCATTCCATTCTTACCTAAGAGACCGTAAATTCGGTTCTCATTGAGTTGTAGATTCAGTCCCTCAAACACGTTGTGCTTACTTTTTGGGTAGCTGAAAGTCAGTTCATTTACTTGAATCATAAGGCTTTTCTTTTTAATAGATTGTTTTCTTTGATTGCATTTTTTATTCTCATTTTTTAACCTAAGCGTACCACTATAATAGTACACTGCAAATGTAAGATTAAAAATCTATACTTGCAAATATTTTAGCAAAAAATTGATGTAAAAATGATGATTTTCTTTTATCCACACTTTTATAAACATTATTCTCTTTAAGTCTTTTCTTTTAATAAACAAGGTAATATATAAATTAAGGTATAGATATAATAAAGAGAAAATGAATAAACCATGTTTTGTAATTATTTTTCCTTGCCATGATTTTAAAATATGCTTAATAACATTTGAATTAAGCCTTAATTGGCTTCTAAAAGATGCCCTTTTGGACTCCAACTAACGCCCTTTAAGAAGCCAAGTAAGCACCTTTTCTTACACCATTTCATAACTATCTGTATTACTGAGAGTTACAAAAGCCATCAGAAATAAACTTTTCGCCCTTTCTTATATCAAATAATCAACAGCCTTATGTAAAGATATTTCAAAGAAGAGAAGGCTAAACATCTTAAAGAAAAACAGGTTTTTAAATCTCCAAAAGACCGAAGAAAACAAATAAATAATAGTTCTCTCATGAACTCTTTTATAAAAAGCACCTATTTAATAACAAGAAAATAGTAACTTTGTAAACATATTCAATTTACTTTAAGTTTGAAACCCTAACAGCAAAATATGCTTCTTTTAATTTATTCCTATTCAGCTATTTAATATGGAAACTATTATCATCTTTCATTAAGAGAAATAGAGAAGAAAAGAATACCGCACCTGTTTTAAGTGGGATTATAACAAGAAAATCAATAGATGAATCGTATATTCTTCAAAACAATCATACTCGCTCTGTCCTTAATCGCTATCGCGTGCCAAGGAGAGAAGAAAAAGAGAGATTTCACAACATTAGACAAGCCTTTTATTGAGTCCTATAATAACCATAGAACTGATTCTCCCCAAAAACCAAATTGGATAAAGAAAACAAAACAAAAGAATAGTTTTGAGATAAAACAAGGCTTAGAAATCCCTATAAGTAAAGCCAATGTTCCATCTCTACTACTTTATCGTGAAGGTTATACCACATCGTATAATGTCGAAACACGTACGCCTAACTGGGTAGCATGGCACCTTACTGCAAGCCATACCAACGGACCAGCTAAGCGCAATGGGATTACCTTTCAAGCAGACGAAGAGATACCAGAGCCACGTGTTGACACCTACGATTATATGCGCTCCGGATATGATCGTGGACACATGTGTCCTACGGGCGATAATCATTGGAGTCAAAAGACAATGGAGCAGAGTTTCCTGATGACAAATATTTGTCCGCAAATACCAGCTCTAAACAGTGGTTTGTGGAACACAATAGAGAAACAATGCCGCACATGGGCACAAGAGTATGGCGATGTCTATATCGTCTGTGGGCCAATCTATTTCAATCAAAAGCATAAGACTATTGGCAAGAACAAGGTACAAGTGCCAGAGGCTTTCTTCAAGGTTGTCCTCCGTTTGAGAGATGAACCCAAGGCTATTGGCTTTATTTGTAGGAATATATCAGCCAAAGGAAGAAAGAAAACTGACTACGTCAATACTGTTGACGAGGTAGAACGTATCACAGGAATGGACTTCTTCTCACTGCTTCCTGACAACATAGAGCAGCAAATAGAAGCTCATGCAGATATAAAAGAGTGGAACTAATAAGAGATATAAGACTTTAAACGATGATAAATGAGGAGCTAAAATACAGAATATTACAGAACTTCGGCTTTGAACCAACAGCCGATCAGATGTATGCAGTAGACCTCTTTGCACGCTTTATGACTGACCGTGATGAGCGTGCCGTCATGGTTCTCCGTGGTAGTGCTGGTACGGGTAAAACCTCTTTAGCAGGTGCTATTGTCCGCACAATGCTGGAGTTACGACAGAAGGTTTCACTATTGGCTCCAACGGGTCGTGCAGCAAAGGTATTCTCATTAAATGCCAATCAGCCTGCAGCAACCATTCATCGCTCTATCTATCGGGAAAAAGCATTTACAGGACTTGACGGAAAATTTAATCTGAATGTCAATCTCTTCCATGACCGTTTGTTCATGGTTGATGAGGCATCGATGATTAGTTTGTCATCAGGTAATACAACGTTCGGCAGTGGTTGCCTACTTGACGACCTTATCCAATATGTTTATAACGACCGTAATTGCCGTATGTTACTTGTCGGTGACAAAGCACAGCTCCCTCCTGTTGGTGAAGAAGAGAGTCCTGCGCTGCGCGCAGATGTTCTTCGTGCCTACGGACTAACGGTCTATGAATGTGATTTGAACGAGGTTCTTCGACAGAGTCATGACTCTGGTATCCTTTACAATGCCACAGTCATCAGACAAATGATAACTCATGATGAGGTTACACAACTACCTAAGATTCGCTTTAATGGCTTTGCCGACATCTCTATTGTGTCAGGCGATGAATTGATCGAACACCTTGCTTCCAGCTATTCAGAGGTAGGAATAGACGAGACGATGGTTATCACACGCTCTAACAAACGTGCAAATGTATTCAATCAAGGCATACGCAACATGGTACTTGGACGTGAGGAAGAACTGACAACAGGCGACATGCTGATGGTGGTGAAGAATAAGTATAAGAACGCTCCATCCCCCCTCTCCCCGGAGCATGGGGAGGAGAAGCAACCAGCACTTACTTTTATTGCCAATGGCGACCGCACAGTTGTGCGCCGTGTTCGCAATATGCGTGAGTTTTATGGATTCCGCTTTGCCGATGTGTCTTTGGAGTTTCCTGATTATGATAATGCAGAAGAGGATATGATTGTAATCCTTGATGCACTTATGACCGAAGCACCTGCCTTAACACAAGAGCAGAACGAACAACTCTTTCAACGTGTGTTAGAGGACTATGAAGACATTCCATTAAAGGCAGACCGCATGAAAAAAGTGCGAGAAGATGAATATTACAATGCCTTACAAGTGAAATTCGGCTATGCTATCACCTGTCATAAAGCGCAAGGCGGACAGTGGGCACATATCTATCTTGACCAAGGTTATATGACAGATGAGATGCTCACACCCGATTACATCCATTGGCTTTACACCGCCTTTACCCGTGCCACAGAGCATCTATACCTCGTCAACTGGCCTAAAACACAAGTGGAATAATGTGTTTTAATATTAAAAGGAAGAGTGTCTTCCTTTCTATTTTATCCATAAACACCAATAGATAAATCATTTTTGAATATAATTTTTCCGAAGAGTTCTATGTTAAATAAGCCATATACATAGAATCTACAACACTTCATATATTGATACCCAAACTTAACAAAAGACAATTACAAACATTAGTATTATTCATTTAGTCGCATTTTATTATAATTTCTCCTTTGTCTTTATGCTGTTTTGATTAATATTATTATCTTTGCAGTGATTATTTCGAAATAAAAATCTCTGCTTATCCAACAAAGATGAGTAGACAGTAAATTCTAATCGTATAAATGAAACAATTCAGACTGGTGGACAACATCGTCGGATGGCTTGCATTCTTTATTGCAGCTTTCGTGTATTGTTCCACAATTGAACCGACAGCCAGCTTCTGGGACTGTCCCGAATTCATTACAACAGGCTATAAACTGGAGATTGGACACCCTCCCGGGGCACCGTTCTTCATGCTTACAGCTAATCTCTTCTCACATTTTGCGAGTGATCCAACAGAGGTAGCACGTATGGTCAACACAATGAGCGCATTGCTTTCTGCAACGTGTATTATGTTTCTTTTCTGGACCATCACCCACTTCTCACGTCGTCTGATTGTGCGTGACGGAGAAGCTCCTTCACTTGCAAAAACCATCGCTATCGAGGGTGCAGGTCTTGTTGGTGCACTGATTTATACATTCAGTGACACATTCTGGTTCTCTGCCGTTGAAGGTGAGGTATATGCCTATTCATCAGCCTTTACCGCTGTTGTATTCTGGCTTATCTTGAAGTGGGAAGACAATGCTGATAAACCACATTCCGACCGCTGGTTGGTATTGATTACCTATATGACAGGTCTATCTATTGGTGTGCACCTGCTCAATCTCCTTTGTATCCCAGCTATCGCATTGGTTTACTATTATAAGAAGGTGCCAGATGCAAACTTGAAGGGTTCGCTCTTTGCATTGCTCCTCTCAGTAATCCTCGTTGCAGCTGTTCTTTATGGCGTTGTTCCGGGTATTATCACTGTAGGCGGATGGTTTGAGTTGTTCTTTACAAACACACTTGGTATGCCATTCAATACAGGTACTATTGTATATATTGCCTTACTCATCGCTTCTTTTGTATGGGGTATTTATGAAACGTATCAAGACAAGAGTCCACGCCGCCAGAATATAGCATTCTTAGCAGCATTTGCCCTGATTGGTATTCCTTTCTATGGCTATGGTTGGACAGCATTCTTTACAGGTCTTGTCGTACTTGCTCTTGTTTACATATTGCTCCAGTGGCAGCGTCCATTCAATAAAGATGGAAAGAAGCAGCGCGTAGCACTTGTTTCTTCACGTATAAAGAACACAGCCTTACTCTGTATGCTGATGTTATTTATCGGCTATTCTTCATACGCTGTGATTGTTATCCGCTCAACAGCCAACCCACCAATGGATCAGAACTCCCCAGAGGACATCTTTACTTTGGGAAGCTATTTAAGTCGTGACCAGTATGGTGACCGTCCATTACTCTACGGACAAGCATATTCAAGCCAACCAGCAGTTGCTGAAGATGGTATGCACTATAAGTTTGATGAGGGTGCACCTGTATACCAGCGTAAGGAGAAAGCATCTAAAGATGAGAAAGACTCTTACTTCATTGTTCGCCATAAGGCAACACAGGTATTCGAACAAAACATGTTCTTCCCACGTATGCATAACCCGGGGTATGCAAGCCTATACGAACAGTGGATGGGTGGTATCACAGGACATGATGTTGATGGTGTGAAGATGCCTACACAATTTGAGAACATGAAGTTCTTCCTTTCTTATCAATGTAACTTCATGTACTGGAGATACTTCATGTGGAACTTTGCAGGACGTCAGAACGACATACAGGGCAATGGTGAGCCAGAGCATGGTAATTGGATTACTGGTATCTCATTTATTGATAATGCTCTCTATGGTGACCAGAACTTGTTACCAGATGAATTGAAAGCAAACAAGGGACACAACGTATTCTATTGTCTACCATTATTGCTCGGTCTGATAGGTCTCTTCTGGCAGGCATGGCGTGGAAAGCGTGGTATACAGCAGTTCTGGGTTGTATTCTTCTTGTTCTTCATGACTGGTCTTGCCATCGTTATCTATCTGAACCAAACACCAAGCCAGCCACGTGAGCGCGACTATGCTTATGCAGCTTCATTCTATGCATACGCAATTTGGTGTGGATTGGGAGTATTGGCACTCTATGACTGGGCACGTAAGTTGAAGGTTGCACCAGTACTTTCTGCATCTGTCATTTCACTTGCCTGTCTGCTTGTCCCAATTCAGATGGCATCACAGACATGGGACGACCACGATCGCTCAGGGCGATATACTTGTCGTGACTTTGGTCAGAACTATCTTAACTCATTGCAGCAGAAGGGTAATCCAATTATCTTCACCAATGGTGATAACGACACTTTCCCACTTTGGTATAACCAAGAGGTTGAGGGAGTACGCACAGACACACGTGTTTGCAACCTTTCTTATCTACAGACAGACTGGTACATTGACCAAATGCGCCGTCCTGCATACAACTCACCAAGCGTACCTATCTCATGGCCACGCCTTGATTATGTAAGTGGTACGAATGAGTATATACAGATAGCACCAGAGTTCAAGGAACAGATTCGAGAGTTCTACAAGCAGGACCCAGTCTCTGCAAAGGCACAATTTGGTGACGATCCATTTGAGTTAAAAAACATCCTCAAATACTGGGTACGATCAAAGAATGCTGAGAGTCATGTCATCCCAACCGATACCATCTACATGACTATCGACAAGGAGGCTGTTCGTCGCAGTGGTATGATGCGTCCGGGAGACTCTATTCCTGACCGTATGGTTATCTCATTGGCTGGAAAGCAAGCGTTGTACAAGAACGACTTAATGATGCTTGAGATGATTGCTAACTGTAATTGGACACGTCCTCTCTATGTAGCAATAACCGTTGGTGCAGAGAACTTCATGAACTTGGGAGAAAATTTCATTCAAGAAGGTCTCGTAAACCGTATTACCCCATTCGCTACTATGGACGATGCGAAGTCAACTGGCATCAATATGCGTAACTTCGACACAGAGAAGACATACGATGTAATGATGAATCGCTTTAAGTGGGGCGGTCTCAACAAGCATGGCCTCTATATTGATGAGACTGTAGCTCGAATGTGCTATACACACCGTCGCGAGATGGCTGACCTTGCACTCCACCTTATTGCAAAGGGTGAAAATGCTAAGGCATTGAAGGTATTGCAGAAGGCTGAGAAAGAAATACCAAACTATAATGTACCAATCAGCTACATGAGCGGTTCAAGTGACATGGCACGTGCATACGCATTGTTGGGACAGAAAGCAAAGGCACGCCAAATGTATGATGAGTTATGGAAGATTTCTCTTCAGTATGTAAACTACTACCTGAGTCTTTCTCCTCGTCTCTTCAATATGTCACAGGGTGAATGTAAGAAGAATTTTCAGATTATGATAAATCTTGTCAATGAAAATGAAAAGACCGATCGTACATGGGCAAACAAACATGCAGCTATGCTTGAAAATCTCTTTGCAAGATTCCAAAATCGAGGTGGTACATTGATGTAGGATTATTAAAATCCTATACAAATACTAAAAACTAAAAGCCAGAATCTGGTTGTCTTAAAAAACAGCCAAACTCTGGCTTTTGCTTTATCCTATCCCTCTACAGCCTTAGACAAACAGGCACATTGATCGGGATAGATTAGAATAAGAACAAAGAACAAAAGGCTTATTTCTCTATTTCAGAGAAGAGTTTAGGGATGTATCGAATAATATGCTAATAGAACAACCTGCACGCTGGTTACGTATCTTTTATCCACACGCTCTTTGGCGTATGGACAAGAATGACCATTCTGTTTATCTCACATTTGATGATGGACCAATACCTGAGGCAACACCTCTTATTCTCGACATACTTGACCAATTCAATGCAAAAGCCATGTTTTTCATGGTTGCAGACAATGTAAGAAAGCACCCAGAGATATATGAAGAGGTGATTCGTCGTGGACATAAAGTGGGTAATCATACCTATCATCACCTTGGTTCTTTCAGACATTGGACACTGACCTATGCCGTAGATGTAACCAAGGCTGATGCTCTACTCAACTCACCTTACTTCCGTCCTCCACATGGATGGTTACGTCATACGGTATATTGGTGGGTAAAACAGAACTATCGTGTCGTAATGTGGGATCTTGTGACACGTGATTATTCCAAATGGTTAACAGCGGAAGACGTAGTAAACAATATAAAGAGATATGCACGTAATGGTTCGATTATCACCTTCCATGATTCACTTAAGAGCATTGATAAGCTTCGCACTGCACTTCCAGAATCATTGCAATGGCTTAAAGATCAAGGATATGAGTTCAAGCTTTTCCCAGACGACCCTGCTGAAACATTTAAAAAATAAATTACACTATCTCAATGATATTTGAAATAGAAGAATTTCACTTCGCGGTGTAATATCATGTTTCACCTTTGATTATCATATTATCAAGCCATCTATATCTTCTAACGAAGGTAATAAAAAAGCTTTTAAAATCATCGTATGTCATCAATAGATGCTTTCACCCAAAACTTACATGGCGAAGATTCTACTACTGTTCTATCCTCAGCTATTAAATCCTTGGCACGTTCTGTAGGATTCTTTGCTTGTGGTATAGCAAAGGCCGCACCTGTTGATGAAGCGATAGCACAGAAGTACCGAAGATGGTTAGAAAATGGAGAAGAGGCTTCAATGACATATATGACAAACTACTTAGAGAAACGTCTTGACCCACGACTCCTTGTTTCAGGTGTGCGCAGTATCGTATCTCTTGCTCTTAACTATGCCCCAGCCCAACAAATTCCAGAAGGTGAATATCAGATTGCAGCTTATGCCCTCGGTCAAGATTACCACGATTTGATGAAACAAAAGATGAGGGAATTGGCTATGAAGATAACAGAACGATGTCAGCTTCCCCAAAAGGAAGAAGGAGAAGAACCATTAATACGCTGCTTCTGCGACACAGCTCCAGTCCTTGAACGTTACTGGGCACAAAAAGCAGGACTTGGTTGGGTAGGACGTAATCATCAACTTATTATTCCTCATGCAGGTTCTATGTTCTTCTTGGGTGAGATATTCTTGCCTTTTGAAGTTGATGAATACGATGAACCTATGTCAAATCATTGCGGAAACTGTCATCGTTGTATTGATGCCTGCCCTACCCGAGCCATTATTCCTAATGAGGATTTCCATGCTGAACGTTGTCTATCATATCAGTTGATTGAAAACCGAGGAGAATTGTCAGATGATGCAAAAAATCACATGGGTGACATCATCTATGGTTGTGATCGCTGCCAGATAGCCTGCCCTTGGAATCGATTTGCCACACCCAATAATGAACCTGCACTCCAACCCAAACCCGAACTTCTCAGTATGAGCAAAGAAAAATGGCATAACCTAACTGTCGAAGATTATCAACGTTTATTCAAAGGCTCTGCTGTCAAACGAGTTAAATATGAAGGACTGAAACGAAATATTACCGTAAAGAAAAAAGGATTCTTCCCTTAAAGGCTTAAACACTTGTCGTGTAAAACATATGTCTTTAAGGGAGCCGAATTTATTCATAATAACTTAAAATACCCAAGACTGTTAATTGATTTTTGTCACATAAGCCATTTTTACATTCTCTCTCTGACACAAAAAAACTTCTTATTATACTGCTCCAAATATAGATAGGACTTTGAAAAAACATTACATAATTTCAGATAAAACTTCTAATGTAAAGATGAAAAACACGTGTAAAAAGCAAGTTTGCAACCAACAGTAAATCAATTAGTTATAAAGTCATGCAAGAAAAGGTGCTTAGTTGGACTTCAAAAGGGCGTTAGTAAGACTTCAAAAGGGCATCTATTGCAAGTCAATTAG